>NZ_JAJSZC010000322.1:0-6787 GCF_036815105.1 Streptomyces sp. IBSBF 3136 | reverse complement strand
CCCCCCGCACCCCCTCGGAAACCGGCCCCGCCGAGAAGCAGGAGCGCGGTCGGGAGCCGGGTTCTCTCGTGGGGGTGGGGGACTGCGGGAGCGTGGACAGTGAGGGGCGGTCGTGACGCGGCGGGTCGAGGGACTGCTGATCGGGCTCGCCGCGGGGGACGCCGCCGGGTGGCCCGCCGCGCGGCACCGGGCGGCGCGGATGCCCGAGTGGACCCGGCGGCTCACCCGGGAACTGGACACGTTCGCCGAGCAGAACGCGACGACGACCCTCCCGGTGCCGATCGCGCTCAACCAGCCCCCCGAGCCGCTGCGCCTCGGCCCCTCCGACGACGCCGAGTGGGCGGCGTTCGCCGCCGAGGCGGTGCTGCGGGCCGGTGACGACGACGTGCTCGGCGACCTCAGCCGGGACCGCCGGATGCGCGCCGCGATCGACCTCACCTGGACCGCCGTCGCCTCCGAGGTCGCCGCGGCGGCGGACCGCGCCCCCGAGGTCGAGTCGGCGGTGCTCCCGCTGCGGGCCCGCATCTCCGTGCGGGCCGGGCTCGGCAACCTCGCCGCCGGCCTGCGCCCGCCCGCCACCGGCCACGACAACCCGCACTACTTCGACGACGCCGCCTGCGTCCGCGCCTGCGTCCTCGCGGTGGCCCACCCCGGGGACCCCGGCCGGGCCGCCGACCTCGCCGAGTTCGACGCCCGTTACACCCAGGACGGCGACGGGGTGCACGGCGCCCGGGCGATGGCGGCGGCCCTGGCCCAGGCCCTCGCCGGCGCGGACACCGGCACCTGCGTCGCGGCCGCCCTCGCCGAGCTCCCGGCGGCCACGGAGATCGGCCGCAACGCCCGCCACGCGCTGGCCCTGGCCGCCGACAGCGAGTCGGCGTTCGCGCTCATCCCGCTGCTGGAACACCAGATCGTCGACCACGTCTACAGCTACGGCATCGCCGCCGCCGAGACCGTCCCGGTGGCCCTCGCCCTGGCCACCGCCGCCCGCGGCCGCATCGCCGAGGCCGTGCCCGCGGCCGCCTGCCTGTCCCGGGTCGCCGACTCCGCGCCCGCCTTGGCCGGCGCGCTCACCGGGGCCCTGGGCGGCGGCGCGGCCATCCCCGACAGCTGGCGGGACGCCTGCCGCACCCTGTCCGGCTGCGCCCTGCCCCGCCTCACCGGCACCGACCTGGTGGAACTCGCCGGACTGCTGGAAGCCGCGCAACGGACCCGACCGGAGGGATGATTCGGGGCATGACGCCCAAAGGAGAAGAAAGCAGCGGTCCGTGCCCGCCGCGGTCCAGCGATCCGTGCCCACCGGGGTCGGACGGTCTCGCCGAACGGATCACCGCGGCTCTGGTCGGAGCGGCCGTCGGCGACGCGCTCGGCGGCCCCGTCGAGGGCTACTCCCCCGACCAGATCACCGACCGCCACGGCGGCCGCGTGCACGGCATCGTGGGCCCCTGGAACGGCGACGACTGGCGCACCGCCCGCCCGATCGCCCCGTACCACAAGGGCGACGGCCACGTCACCGACGACACCCTGATGACCCACGCGCTGGTCCGGGTCTACGCCCGCGTCCGCGACCACCTGGACGCGTACGCGATCGCCGACCACCTGGTCCCGGACCTGATGACGAACCCGCGCTGGATCCCGGAGCTGGAGGCGGAGGCGCTGCCGCTGCAGCGCCTGTTCCTCGCCGAGAAGTGGCTCGTGGCGCGGCTGGCGTACGGCCACGCCGACCCTCGGGAGGCGGGCGTCGGCAACATCGTCAACTGCGGGGCCGCGATGTACATGGCCCCCGTCGGCCTGGTCAACGCGGCCGACCCGGCCGGGGCGTACGCCGAGGCGCTGGACGTCGCGGGCGCGCACCAGTCGTCGTACGGCAGGGAGGCCGCCGGGGTGTTCGCCGCGGCGGTCGCCGCCGCCGCCACGCCGGGCTCGACCCCGGACTCGGTGGTGTCCGCGTGTCTGTCCCTGGCGAAGGACGGCACCCGCGCGGCGATCGAGAAGGTCTGCGAGGCGGCCCGCGCGCACGGCGACTTCGAGTCGGCCCTGGTCCCCCTGCGCGAGGCGGTGGCCCCCTACGACACGGTCGGCCCCGACTACCGCGCCCCCTCGCTCGGCGCCCGCCGCCCCTCCCGGCTGCACTCCATCGAGGAACTGCCCATCGCGCTGGGGATGCTGCTGGTCTCCGGCGGCGACTTCCGGCAGGCGGTCCTGGGCTCCGTCAACTACGGCCGCGACTGCGACTCGACCGCCACGATGGCCGGCGCCCTCGCCGGCGCCCTGGGCGCGCCGGTCCCCGAGGAGTGGTCCAAGACGGTGGCCGAGGCCAGCCGCCTCGACCTGTGGGAACCGGCCCGCACCCTGACCGGGGTGGCCCGGGAGGTCTTCGCCCGGGACGTGGCCCGCCGCCGGGCGCACGAGCGGGCCGTCACGGCACTGGGAGGCGCGGCATGCTCCGACTGACCTGGGTGCAGCCGGAGGACCTGGTGGGCCACGAGCTGCGCCAGGCCCGCCTGGACGGCCGGGAACCGTCCAGGATCGAGGCGAGGTGGCGCGCGGCCGGCGGGCTGGACGCCCCGGACCGGGCCGGGGCCTCGCCGCAGCGGGCCTCGCGCTACCTGCGGCTGCTCGCCGAGGACCTCCTGGACGAACTGGCCGACCTGCCCAGCGCGCTGGCGGAGGACGAGCCGACCGATCTGGAGCGGATCAGGGCCCGGTGCCCCGAGTGGCCGGCGCCGCCCCCGTTCCGGCCGGCCTCCGACCCGGTCGCGCTCGAGGCGTCCTGGCTGGGCCGGGCCGCGGGCTGCCTGCTCGGCAAACCCGTGGAGAAGCTGCCCCTGGACGGCATCCGCGCCCTCGCCCGGTCCACCGGCAACTGGCCGCTGTCCACCTGGTTCACCGCGCGGGGGGTCCCCGCGGAACTGCTCGACGCCCATCCGTGGAACCGCCGCTCCGCCGGGACCTCGCTCGCCGAGAACATCGACGGCATGCCCGAGGACGACGACCTCAACTACCCCCTCGTCAACCTGCTCCTGCTCCAGCGCCACGGGCGGGACTTCACCACCGCGGACGTGGCCGGCCTCTGGCTGGACGAACTGCCGCCCGGCCGGGCCTTCACCGCCGAGCGCATCGCCTTCCGCAACCTCCTCAGCGGCATCGAACCCCCGCTCACCGCCCGCCACCGCAATCCGTTCCGCGAGTGGATCGGCGCGCTGATCCGCGCCGACGTGCACGGCTGGACCAACCCCGGCGACCCCGCTGCCGCCGCCGAACAGGCCCACCGCGACGCCATCCTGACGCACACCGCCAACGGCGTGTACGCGGCGATGTTCACGGCCGCCATGCTGGCCGCCGCGGCCGGCGGGAGCTCCGACGTGCACGCCTGTCTGCGCACCGGACGCGCGGTGGTCCCCGCCGGCTCCCGGCTGGCGCGGGCGGTCGACGACGCCCTCGCGCTCGCCGCCGAGCACCGGGACTTCGACGACGTGGTCGACGCCCTGCACGCCCGCCACGCCGCCGCTCACCACTGGGTCCACGCCGTACCCAACACCGCCCTGATCGCCGCCGCCCTGGCCCACGCGGACGGCGACTTCAGCGGCTCCGTCTGCCGTGCCGTCTCCGGCGGCTGGGACACCGACTCGAACGGGGCCACCGCCGGCAGCGTCGCCGGCCTGCTGGCCGGGGACCCGGGCGCGCTCCCGGACCGCTGGCGTATGCCGCTGAAGAACCGGCTCGCCACCTCGGTCGCCGACTTCGACGGCACCGGCTTCGACACCCTCGCCCACCTCACGCACCTGGAGGCGACCCGCTCATGACCCACATCGCGGTCCTCGGCAGCATGAACATGGACCTCGTCGCCTATGTGGACAAGGCCCCGCAGCGGGGCGAGACGGTGACGGGACGGGAGTTCCACACCATCCCCGGCGGCAAGGGCGCCAACCAGGCGATCGCCGCGGCCCGGGCCGGCGCCACGGTGACGATGATCGGCGCGGTCGGCAACGACTCCTTCGGCGTGCGGCTGCGCGACGCCCTCGAACACTCGGGGGTGGACACCGACTTCCTGCGCACGATCGAGGGCCCCTCCGGCACCGCCCACATCGTGGTGGACGACGAGGGCGGCAACTCCATCGTCGTCATCCCGGGCGCGAACGGCACCGTGGACCACCTCTCGCCCGGCGACGAGAGCGTGATCGCCACCGCCGACACCCTGCTGCTCCAGCTGGAGATCCCGCAGGCCGCGGTCCTCGCGGGCGCGGCGGCGGCCCGCCGGCACGGGGTCCGCACGGTGCTCACCCCCGCGCCCGCCCAGCCCCTCACACCCGAGCTGCTCGCCGCCACCGACCTGCTGGTCCCCAACGAGTACGAGGCCGTCACCCTCACCGGCCGCACCGACCCGCGGGAAGCGGCAGCCGCCCTGCTCGACCTGGTCCCGGAGGTCGTCGTCACCCTGGGCGCGACCGGCAGCCTGTACCTGGCGCGGGGCACCGAGCCCCTGGTGGTCCCCGCCCCGCGAGTGCGGGCGGTGGACTCCACCGGGGCCGGCGACACCTTCGTCGGCGCGCTCGCGGTGGCCCTCGCCGAGGAGAAGCCGGTGCGCGAGGCCCTGTCCTGGGCCGCCGCCGCTGCCGCCCTGTCCGTGCAGCGGGTGGGAGCCACGGCGTCGATGCCGTACCGCCCGGAGATCGAGGCGCAGTACACGGCATGACGACGAACGGCACGCACCCGCCCGTGAGCGCCCCGCAGCCCCTCGCCGGCCTGCGGGTCCTGGACCTGGCCACCCTCTTCGCCGGGCCCATGGCCGCCACCCTGCTCGGCGACTACGGCGCCGAGGTGATCAAGGTGGAGCATCCGCGCCGGCCCGACCCGTCCCGGGGGCACGGCCCGGCGAAGCACGGGGTCGGTCTGTGGTGGAAGGTGCTCGGCCGCAACAAGCGCGCCGTCACCCTCGACCTGTCCCGGCCCGGCGGCCGCGCGACCCTGCTGCGGCTCGCCGCCACCGCCGACGTGGTGATCGAGAACTTCCGCCCGGGCACCCTGGAGAAGTGGGACCTGGGCTGGGCGGAGCTGTCCGCCGCCAACCCGCGGCTCGTCCTCACCCGGGTCACGGCCTTCGGCCAGTTCGGCCCGTACGCGCACCGGCCCGGCTTCGGCACCCTCGCCGAGGCGATGAGCGGGTTCGCCGCCCTGACCGGCGAGCCGGACGCCCCGCCGACGCTCCCGCCGTTCGGGCTCGCCGACTCGGTCGCGGGCCTGGCGACCGCGTACGCCGTGCTGACGGCCCTGGCCGCGCGCGAGCGCACCGGCGCCGGGCAGGTCGTGGACATGGCGATCATCGAGCCGATCCTGGCGGTCCTCGGACCCCACTCCACCTGGTACGACCAGCTCGGCCACGTCCAGGAACGCACCGGCAACCGGTCCGCGAACAACGCCCCGCGCAACACCTACCGCACCGCCGACGGGCACTGGGTCGCCGTGTCCACCTCGGCCCAGTCGGTGGCGGAACGGGTGATGCGGCTGGTGGGCCGGCCCGAGCTGATCGAGGAGCCGTGGTTCGCCACGGGGGTGGACCGCGCTGCGCACGCCGAGGTCCTGGACGAGGCGGTGGGCGCCTGGATCGCCTCCCGCACCCGGGACGACGTGCTGGCCGCCTTCGAGAAGGCCCAGGCGGCCGTCGCCCCCGTCCAGGACGTGCGGGACGTGGTGACGGACCCGCAGTACCGGGCCCTGGACACGGTCACCACGGTCGACGACCCCGAGCTGGGCCCGCTGCGCATGCAGAACGTCCTCTTCCGGCTCTCCTCGACCCCGGGCGCGATCCGCTGGTGCGGCCGGCCGCACGGCGCCGACACGGACGCCGTGCTCACCGAGCTGGGCCTGACCGCGGCCGAGCTGCGCGCCCTGCGCGAGGAGGGCGCCCTGTGACGCCCTTCCCGCTCACCTGGCTCTACGTCCCCGGCGACCGCCCGCACGTGGTGGCCAAGGCGCTGGCGGCGGGCGCCGACGTGGTGGTGATCGACCTGGAGGACGCGGTCGCCCCCGACCGCAAGGACTACGCCCGCGCCGCCACGGCCGAGCGCCTCGGCGAGCCCCAGCCGGTTCCGGTGCACGTCCGTGTCAACGCCCCGGACGGCCCCTGGGCGGCAGCGGACCTCGCGGCGCTGGCCACACTGCCGGGCGTGTCGGGGCTGCGGCTGCCCAAGGTGGCCTCCCCACACCAGGTCAGGCAGGCCGCCGTGGGCACTCCGCTGCCGTTGTACGCGCTGCTGGAGTCGGCGCTCGCCATCGAGCACGCCTACGCCATCGCGGGTGCGCACCCGTCCCTGCGGGGCATCTCGCTCGGGGAGGCGGACCTCCGCGCCGACCTGGGCGTCCGGGCCGACGCCGGGTTGGACTGGCCCCGCTCCCGGGTGATCGTCGCCGCCCGGGCGGCGGGGCTGCCCCCGCCGCCGCAGTCGGTCCATCCCGACATCCGCGACCTGGACGCCCTTGCCGCGTCCTGCGCGCGTGGCCGTGCCCTCGGCTTCCTGGGCCGCGCGGCCATCCACCCCCGGCAGCTGCCGGTGATCGAGCGGGCCTATCTGCCCACCGCGGCCGAGATCGAGCAGGCGGAGACGGTCATCAAGGCGGCGGCCACCACCGAGGGGGCTCAGGCGCTGCCGGACGGCCGCTTCGTGGACGCGGCGGTGGTGGCGGCGGCCCGGCGGACGCTGTCCCTGGCGCGCCGGCGCTGACCCCGGCACGCGGAAGGGGGGGGGGGGGGGGGGGGGGGGGGGGGGGGGGGGGGGGGGGGGGGGGG
>NZ_JAJSZC010000321.1:0-6887 GCF_036815105.1 Streptomyces sp. IBSBF 3136 | reverse complement strand
CCCAGGGCCCCGGCCCCCGCGCCCCACACGGCGCCCAGGAGCAACGCCGTGCCCAGGTGACCGTGCAGTTCGATGCCCGCGCCGAAGGCGTCGAAGCCCAGTACGGACAGCGAGGCGTTCACCGACACGTCAGCCAGCCAGGCGAGGAAGGGCAGGGCGAGCGCGGTCACCGTCCCGAGCCGCAGGGCGCAGCGCCCGGCGAACCCCGCCGGGCCGACCTGCCCGCGCACCGGAGTCCGTACCGCCGTGAGCACCCCGGCCAGCAGGATCATCAGCGCCGCCGCCACCGCGAGCAGCCACACCCGCCCGTCCAGCTCGGCCAGCCGGCCCAGCGTCACGGGCTTCTCGGAGTCCGAGCTCAGGAGCCGGTCGAGCGGGTCGGGCAGCACCGTGCCGAGGACGCCGGTCGCCCGGCCGTCCCAGGGGACGAACAGGCCGACCGGGACACCGAGCCACACGCCGTTCGGGGCGCCCAGCAGGGCCGCGCCCGCGATCCGGCGCGGGTGGTCGTCGCCGATCGCCGCGTACCCCGCGGCCGCGAGCCCGGCGGCCACGGCCACGAGCAGCACCGTGACGAGTGCCGAGACGGCCGGCCGTACCACCCGGTGCACGGCGTCCCAGCCGGCCGGCAGCGGGGTGCGGCGGGAGGCGAACAGGGCGATCAGCAGGACACCGGCGGACCAGCCGAGGCCGCCGAGCAGGGTGGGCGCGGTGTCCACGGTGAAGCCGACGGCCGCCTTGGCGTGGATCAGATCGCCGATCCGGTCCGGCAGCAGCCCGCCGACGTCGCCCACGCCGGGGATGTCCAGGCCGCCGCCCTTGCCGGCGCCGCCGGGCAGCCGGTCGAGGCCGAGCGCGCCGCCGTCGATCGTGACGACGTCGTGCCCGGCCCACGCGAGGCCGCCCAGCGTCGCCACGAACAGGGCGATCACCGCGCCCGCGCGCGCGAGGAGTTCGGCCGGCGCGATCACAACTCCGGCCGTGCGCAGGGACCGCAGGAAGAACCACGCCAGCAGCAGGGCTCCGACCAGGCTCACCCCGAGTGGCGTGATCTCGACGGCCGTGTGGGCCTCGGCGCCCTTCAGTCCGAAAGCGGACACATCGCCCGACGGCGACACCGAACCACCCGCCCCGAGAGCCACAACGGCCGCTGTCATGGGGCCCAGTGAGCCCTCGGCGTCCGCTCGCAGCAGGTGCAGGCCCAGCGCGGCCGTGCCCGCCATCCCTATCAACGCCCAGCTCACGGCGGCGATCGCGGACAACAGGATGTCCGTCCACGGCAGCGGTGTGCCGTGCCGTGCGGTCTCGACGCCCGTGGCGCTCATGGCAGACCCCCCGATCCGCGGCGCGGTCCCGCGGCCGCGCTCGTCCCCCTCGCGGGGGATTACCACTCTCCGGCCCGGTTTCAACCCCGTCAACGGGGCGAGTTGATGCGCGCGCCGGCGGCGCGCGCAAGGCCCGGCTTTCGGTCATGGGGCCGAGCCTGAAATAGTTCCCCACGATGTTCGACATCCCTAGACTCCCTGTGATGGGGGAAATTCGGGGGACAACTCAGTGGGGCATGGAGTGCCGGAACTCGTACTGGAATCAAACGGACGGACCTGGACGCTCGATGCGTCCAGGCCCTACACCCTCGGGCGCGATCCGCAGGGTGACATCGTCTTCGACGACGCCAGGGTCTCCTGGCGCCATGCCACGGTCAGCTTCGACGGCCGTAGTTGGGTCGTCGAGGACCATGGCAGCACCAACGGCACCTTCGTGCAGGGCCAGCGGATCCACCGCATGGAGATCGGCCCCGGCTCGGCGGTGTACCTGGGCAACGCGACCGACGGCCCGCGCCTGAACCTCTCCGGCGTCGCGGCGGTGCAGTCGCAGCAGCAGCAGGCGGCGCCGTACGCCGCGCAGGGGGCGGGAGCGGGCTGGGCGCAGCAGGCGCCGCCGCAGCAGCCGGCGCCGCAGGCGGACTGGCAACAGCCGCAGCAGGCCGCGCCCTTCCCGCAGCAGCAGAGCGCCCCGCCGGAGCAGTACGCGCAGAAGACGCCCGGTGGTGGCGCGGGGGCGCCGCCGGTCTACGGCGACCGCAGCCCGACCACGTTCCACCAGTTCTCGCTCGACCGCGTGATGCGCATCGGCCGTGCCCTGGAGAACGAGCTGGTCGTCTCCGACCTGCAGGTCTCGCGTCACCACGCCGAGTTCCACGCCACGCCCGACGGCCGGTTCGAGATCCGTGACCTGGGCTCGCACAACGGCACGTACGTCAACGGTATGCCGATCGCCAAGGGCGGCACGGCGCTGCTCGGCCCGAACGACATCGTCGGCGTCGGCCACTCCACCTTCCGCATCGTCGGCGACCGCCTCGAGGAGTTCGTCGACACCGGTGAGGTCTCCTTCTCGGCGCGCCATCTGACCGTCACGGTCGACGGCGGCAAGCAGATCCTCAAGGACGTCTCCTTCGGTGTCCCGGAGAAGTCCCTGATCGCGGTGATCGGCCCGTCGGGCTCCGGCAAGTCGACCCTGCTCAAGGCGCTGACCGGCTACCGGCCCGCCAACCAGGGCGAGGTGCTGTACGACAACCGGAACCTGTACAAGCAGTTCGCCGAGCTGCGCCAGCGCATCGGTCTGGTCCCGCAGGACGACATCCTGCACAAGGAGCTGACCGTCAAGAAGGCGCTGAAGTACGCGGCCAAGCTGCGCTTCCCCGCCGACACCACGGCCGCCGAGCGCGACGCCCGCATAGACGAGGTGCTGCGCGAGCTGAAGCTGGACATCCACAAGGACAAGAAGGTCACGTCCCTGTCCGGTGGCCAGCGCAAGCGCGTCTCGGTGGCGCTGGAGCTGCTCACCAAGCCGTCGCTGATCTTCCTGGACGAGCCGACCTCCGGTCTCGATCCGGGCATGGACCGTGACGTCATGCAGCTGCTGCGCGGCCTCGCCGACGACGGCCGCACGGTCCTCGTGGTGACCCACTCCGTGGCCGAGCTGGCGATCTGCGACAAGCTCCTGGTGATGGCGCCGGGCGGTGCGGTGGCCTACTTCGGTCCGCCGGAGGAGGCGCTGAACTTCTTCGGCTACGACAGCTGGGCCGACGTCTTCTCCGCCTTCGAGAACTACCGCGACTACGACTGGGCGGGCCGCTGGAAGGGCTCGCAGCACTACCAGATGTACGCAGCGGACATCGACGCGGTCGCTGCGCAGTCCGTACACATGCCTCCGCCGCAGGCCATCAAGCCGCCCAAGCCGCAGGGCTGGGGCTCGCAGCTGATGACCCTGATCCGGCGCTACGTGGCGGTCATCGCCTCCGACAAGGGCTTCCTGGCCCTGACGGTGATCCTGCCCGCCGTGCTCGGCGCGGTCAGCCTGCTGATCGACCACGACAAGGGACTGCTGGTCAACGAGGCGGTCAACCCGAAGACCGGCCTGCACGTGCCCAACGGCACCGCGACCACCGTCCTGCTGATCCTCGCCGTCGGCGCGTGCTTCGCGGGTGCCGCGAACTCCGTCCGTGAGCTGATCAAGGAACGGGTCATCTACGAGCGGGAGCGCGCGACCGGCCTGTCCCGCTCGGCGTACCTGATGTCCAAGGTGGTCGTGCTCGGTGCCGTCACGGTGCTGCAGGGCCTGATGGTCGGCCTGATCGGCTTCTCGAGCCGCGAGATCCCCGAGGAGGGGGTCGTCCTCGGCCACTCGACGCTGCTGGAGCTGTGCCTGCCGGTCATGGCGCTCGGCTTCACCTCGATGATGTTCGGCCTGGTGATCTCCTCGCTGGTGAAGACCGCCGAGAAGACCATGCCGCTGCTGGTCATGTTCGCGATCATCCAGGTCGTGTTCACCGGTTGCCTCTTCACCCTGCACGGCACCCCGGGCGTCAACGAGTTCTCGTACCTGATGCCGTCGCGCTGGGCGGTGGCCGCCGCGGGCGCCACGCTGGACTTCAACAACATCGCCCCCAACGCCGACGACCCGACCAGCACCGACCCGCTGTGGAACCACACGGGAGCGGCGTGGACCCTGGACATGATCGCCTTGATCGTCCTCGGTGTGGTCTGCGGCTTCTTGGTCGCCCGCTTCCTGCGCCGGCACGAGCCGGAGGTCATGCGGAAGTAACCGCGGCCGGACGCGCGAAGGGCGGCACCCCTAGGGGTGCCGCCCTTTTCCGCGTGTCAGAGGTCCGCGCCGACCTCAGTACGCGCTGTTGACGTTGTCGATCGAGCCGTACTTGTCGGCCGCGTAGTTGGCGGCGGCGGTGATGTTGGCGACCGGGTCGTAGATGTTCCACGAGGTGCCGGTGACGTGGTACGCGTTGAAGGTCGGCGGGATGACCTGGAGCAGACCCTTGGACGGGATGCCGTTGATGGCGTTGACGTCCCAGTCGTTGATGGCGCGGGGGTTGCCGGAGGACTCGCGCATGATGTTCTTGTGCAGGCCGTGGTAGCTGCCCGGGATGCCCTTGGAGCGCATGATGTCCAGGGACCGCCGGATCCAGCCGTCCAGGTTGTCGGCGTACGTCTTCGCGGAGACCAGCTGGACCTGCGGGCGCTGCGCCGAGCGGTTCGCCGGCGTCTTGGCGGCGCGGTCCTGCGCGGCCTTGCGGGCGGCGGCGTCGGCGGCCTTCTTCTTCGCCTCGGCGGCGGCCTGCTTCTTGGCGGCGGCGTCGGCCGCCGCCTTCTTCTGCGCGGCCAGGGTGTCGAGCTTGACGGTCTCGGTGGCGAGCTGGTCGGTCAGCGAGCCCTTGACGTTCTTCACCTGCGGGGCGGCGGCGACCTGTGCGGACGCGGCGGCCGGTGCGCCGGTGGTGACCGTGTCGGCGTTGCCGGGGACGGCCGAGAAGGCGAGGGCGGCGACGCCGAGCGTGCCGACACCGGCTATGGCGATCTTCTGCTGCTGCTTGGTCAGCGTGCGACTGAGACGGCGACTGAGGATGTTCTTGGGCATAGCTGATGGACCTCTTCGTTCGGGCGCGGAGGTCGCTCGGCGTCCGCCGGGGGAATCGGTTCCTCCCACACGAACGCCGCGGGGTGGAAACCCACGGCGCTGAGCGACGGAAGCAATTCTTAGCGGGCGCAAAATGCCCAGGCAAAGGTGTGACGTACTATCCTGGATAGTGGATCAGGGAGGGGCAAAACGGGACAGACTAGGCCGTCTGCCCCGTTCATATGGGCGTGTTTATCTCCTATGCCCTTTCGTACGTGATGTGGGCCCTATGCGCGGGCTCACATGGGCGACGGCAGGTATCTCACAGCGAGTTGCCGTCGCAATGCTCTCGGTGAGCCGCCTCCGACGGGAGGATGAGGTGCACGTCCCCGAACTCGTGCCACAGGTAGCGCCCCCGCAACGCCTCCGCGTAGGCACGCTCGACCGCCGCCCGCCCCGCCACCGCCTCCAGCATCAGCAGATGTGAGGCCTCCGGCTCGTGCAACCCGGTCAGCAGCCCGTCGACCACCCGCACCCCGCGCCCCGGCGTCACCACCAGATCGGTCCACCCCCGGGCCGCGCGCACCGCCCCGTCCGGCCCCGCGGCCGACTCCAGGGCCCGTACGGCCGTCGTCCCCACCGCGATCACCCGGCCGCCGCCCGCCCGGACCGCCTCGACCGTCCGCGCCGACGCCTCCGGCACCGCGAACCGCTCCGGGTACGGCGGCTCGTGCGCCTCCATGGACGCCACCCCCGTGTGCAGCGTGACCGGCGCGAACTCCACCCCCCGGCTCACCAGCTCCGCCACCAGGCGCGCGGTGAAGGGGCGCGCCGCGCTCGGCATCTCCGCGCTCCCCGCCCCGTCCGCCGACGGCAGCGCGAACACCGTCTGGTACACCGGCAACGGCTGGTCCCGCTCCGTGTAGGAGTAGCGGATGGGACGCCCGTGCACGCGCAGCGCCTGCCGGACGTCCCCCGCCGCCCGCGCCCACCACAGCCGCTCCCCGCGCGCGCTCAGCGGCTCCTCCAGCACCAGCGCCCCCGCCCCGGGCAGCATCACCTGCGTCCCCGCACGCGTACCCGTACGCGCGCGCGTGGTGCCCGCTCCGTCCGGATCACGCAGCTCGACCGCCCACCGGCCGTCGTCCCCGCGCGTGGAGAAGTGCACCACCACGCGCGCGTGCCCGATCCGCCCGTCCACCGCCGCCGCCAGCGTGGGCGAGGTGTTCACCACCAGCAGGTCCCCCGCCCGCAGCAGCCGCGGCAGCTCCGCGAACGCGTGGTGCGACACCTCCGTACCCCGCGAGACCAGCAACCGCACGGAGTCCCGGTCGAGACCGGGCCCGCGCTGCTCGGCCGGCACCCGCGCGGACAGCTCCTCGGGCACCCGCACCGCCGTGCTCATCGCCCCACCACCAGGGCCGGCGCCGCGTACCGCCCGCTCGCCGGCCGCTCGTCCAGCAGCCGCAGGAAGGCCGGCACGACCTCGGCGGGCGCCGGACGCGGCCCGTCGTCACCGGGCACGGCGGCCGCGTACAGCTCCGTCGCCATGTCCCCGGGATCCACCGCCCACACCCGCAGGCCCGGCTCCTCGGCCCCGAGCACGGCCGCGAGCTGGTCCAGGGCCGCCTTCGAGGCCCCGTAGCCGCCCCACGTCCCGTACGCCTCCACCGCCGCGTCCGAACTCACCGCGATCACCGTGCCGGCCGGCGACTCCCGCAACAGCGGCAGCGCCTCCTGGACCAGGCCGAGCGCCGCCACCACGTTCACCTCCAGCGCCCGCCGCAACCCCTCGGGGGGCAGCTCCGCCAGCCGCACCAGCGGCTCGGCGCCCAGCGCGCTCGCGTTGCTCACCACCAGATCGGCACCGCCCAGCCGGCGCGCCGCCGCCACCAGACCGGCCCGGTGCCCCGGGTCCGTGACGTCCCCGGGCAGCGCCGCCACCCCCAGGCCCCGCCCGGCGACCGCCTCCGCCG
>NZ_JAJSZC010000320.1:0-10155 GCF_036815105.1 Streptomyces sp. IBSBF 3136 | reverse complement strand
GGTGGGCGATACTGGGTTCGAACCAGTGACCTCTTCGGTGTGAACGAAGCGCTCTCCCACTGAGCTAATCGCCCGGGAACGCACTGAACAATACAGGTCCCCGTGCCCTTCGTTCAAACCGCTCGCAGGTGCCGCAGCAGTCCGCGCCGTCCGGCCCGCATCATCAGCCGGTGGTTGACGCGGAAGACGGGCCGTCCCGGCACGGCCAGCCGCCGGAGCAGCGCCTTGCGCACGTCGACCTCCTGGTCGTAGCGCACGAGCGTGCCCGGGCCCTCGGCGGTGACCGTCCAGCGCGCCCAGCCCTCGATGTCCCCGGACAGGCCGACCGCCAGGACGCCGGCGGCCGGGTCGCGGCGGTCGGTTCGGGCGGTGAAGGTCATGGCGTACGGCAGCGCGGAGCGGATGGTGAGCACTCCGGTCTCGTCGTCGAGGCGGGTCACCGACCGCACCTGCGGCCACCAGCGGGGATAGTCCTCGGGCCGCTCCAGCGCCGCGTAGACCGCCGCGGGCGGGGCGGGCAGGGACCACCGGCTGCGGAAGCGGTAGTGGTTCCAGTCCATGGGCCGAGTGTGCCCGGGCGGACGCGGGTCTTTTCTGAGTACGCGTACTCATGCGGCCCGCCGTGGGGCGGGTCACACTGCGGGGGGGGGGGGGGGGGGGGGGGGGGGGGGGGGGGGGGGGGGGGGGGGGGGGGGGGGGGGGGGNTATTGGGGCCGCGGGGTGGGCGTTCACACTGGGGGGGGGCGCCCCCCCCCCCCGGGGCCCCGCCCCCCCCCCCACGAAGAATTCCCCGCTTGTCGTACTTCCGAAGGAAAGTGACGGCGTATTGGAAAACGTCCGGGGATTTCGCCGGCCGCCCCGGTCCGGAACTTCTCCCGGAAGGACCGGTACGTCCGGAAGTCGGTCTTGACCCTGATCTTCCGGATACTTCTTCGCGAAGTGCGCGACGGTCCGGCCGGTCTTCCCGGCCCGCGCCTCGGCACCCCATCAGAGGTAACGGACCGTCACCTTCGACTTCCCGGGGCCAGGGCGGCGTCCCCGCCCGGACACGACGACGGCCCATCCGCTGTCGCGGATGGGCCGTCGGTCCGGGTGGGCGATACTGGGTTCGAACCAGTGACCTCTTCGGTGTGAACGAAGCGCTCTCCCACTGAGCTAATCGCCCGGGCGCATGAAGAACATTACCCNGGTGGGCGATACTGGGTTCGAACCAGTGACCTCTTCGGTGTGAACGAAGCGCTCTCCCACTGAGCTAATCGCCCGGGCGCATGAAGAACATTACCCCATGTCAGGGGGTGCCCCCGACCACCCGCCCGGCCGGGTTCCGGCGCCGGATCACTGGTCCTTGATCTTCCACGGCATCACGACGCCGAACTTCCACAGGTAGATCCCGACGAGCGCGGCGACGATCACGAGACCGACCACGGTAAGGGTGATGTTGCGGCGCCGCACCTCGGGCTCGAGCGCCCGCTGGGTCGCTTCGGTGACCTTGCGCTTGGCCCAGCGGAGCACGAGCTGGGCCCAGACGAACTCGGTCGCCCAGATCGCCATGCCGCCGAAGATCACCACCCAGCCGGGTCCGGGCAGCGGCAGCATGACGACGCCGGCGACGACGACCGCCAGACCGACCACGAAGACGCCGACCTGCCAGCTCACGTGCAGGGCCCGGCGCGCCTTGACGTACTCCGGCGCACGGGAGCCGAGTCCCCGCCCGGACTCCTTGGTGTTCGGCTCCGCCCCGTCCGTACCGTCGGCCCCGCCGTCCGTGCCGTCGGCCCCGGCCGCACCACCCGATGCCGCGGCGACCTCGCCCGGATCGTCACTCCCCGTATTCATGCAGACAAACCCTACCGGAGTGAATCAGGCCACCGGAATGGGTGTAGACCTCGTACGAGTTCTCGGCCGGAAGAGTTACGTAAACACACGCAAAACCCTCAGAGGGGTTTACAACGGCACCGTAGGTGGCATGTCGATTTCGCCGACGTGCGAATCCCCGAGCGCACACTGAGCGAAAGGCCCTGGCGCTTATGAACACCACGGTCAGCTGCGAGCTGCACCTGCGCCTCGTTGTGTCGAGCGAGTCCTCCCTGCCTGTCCCCGCAGGCCTGCGGTACGACACGGCCGACCCCTACGCCGTGCACGCCACCTTCCACACCGGAGCCGAGGAGACCGTCGAGTGGGTGTTCGCCCGCGACCTCCTCGCCGAGGGGCTTCACCGGCCCACCGGCACCGGCGACGTCCGCGTCTGGCCATCCCGCAGTCATGGTCAGGGCGTCGTCTGCATCGCCTTGAGCTCCCCGGAGGGGGAAGCACTGCTCGAGGCCCCTGCGCGGGCTCTGGAGTCCTTCCTGAAGCGAACGGACGCCGCCGTGCCCCCCGGCACGGAGCACCGCCACTTCGATCTGGATCAGGAGCTCTCACACATTCTGGCGGAGAGTTAGGCCGCGGCACCTCTGAGCCGCCCGGCGCCGTCCACTCGGGGAGACGGCTCGGGCCAAGACAACCGCATAGGGCACAGGCAAGCGCCGTCACCGTGAGTGTCCACGGGACGGCGCGGGCCTGTTGCGCGACCTGTCCGGGCGACGGCCGGGCCCCGGGAACCCGCGGGGCCACGGAGGCGTTGTACCGGCGTTCGTCGATGGCCGGAACCAGGTGCGGTGGCGCGGTTGTCGCTACCATCGGCCAGCATCGGCGGGCGCCCGCCCGACCCCCAGGCCAGGGAGCGAACTGTGCTGATCACCCACGACACCCGGTGCGCCCTCGACACCGTGGTGGATCTGGTGAACACCGCGCCGGACGACGACGCGGCGGCGGACGGACTGCTGGACGTCACGGCTCTCGCCGATTTCGTGCGAAGCCACAAAATCAGCGATGTCGGCGTGCTGTCGGAGTTCGACCTGTCGGCGGTGCGCAAGGTCCGGGGCAGGTTCGCCGCGATCTTCGCCGCCACGGAGGCCCGCGCGGCCGCCGGGATGATCAACGAGCTGGTCGCCGCTGCCGGCACCACCCCCCGGCTCACGAACCACGACGGTTACGACTGGCACGTGCACTACTTCGCGCCGGGCGCCTCCGTGGCCGACCACCTCGCCGCCGACTGCGGGATGGCGCTCGCCTTCTTCGTGGTGGCCGGGGAGGAGGAGCGGCTGCGGCGCTGCGAGGCACCGGACTGCCGGCGCGCCTTCGTCGACCTCTCCCGCAACCGCTCGCGCCGCTACTGCGACAGCCGCACCTGCGGGAACCGGCTGCACGTGGCCGCCTACCGGGCACGCCGCAAGGAAGCCGCGGGCTGATCCACGAGGCGGCGCGCGGGGCGACGCCGGTCCCGGCGGGTGACGCCGGGACGGACGTGTACGGCTCACAGCAACAGCAGATCGTGCAACGCGGCCATGAGGATCAGGCACCCGATCACCGCCAGGAAGATCATCAGCGGTGGCTGGGAAAGGGCGAAGAGGCACCCGCGCGGCTCGTCCTTGGGCGGCGCGGCCTCGCTCTGTGACGTGTCCAGCATCTCGCGGCCGATGATGGACCAGTCGGCACCCCGTTGGCGATCACCACGCTCACTGAGTGCCGGTCTTCACCGATTCCGTGTTGGTCCGGTCACCTTGCTTCCGGTTGTGACCGGTTCCAGGTCATATGCCGTGCTTCTTGAGGATGGCCTCGATGTCGCTGAAGTCGTCGGAGGAGCCGCTGGAGCGTGGTGCGGCCGCGGGCCGCGCCACCGGGCCCGCCCCCGCGCCGAGCGAGGGCGCCGAGGCCGCCGGGGCCACCGGCTCGGTGCGGCCGCCGCGGGCCGCCTTGCGCTCGGCCCGGGTGCCGCCGCGCCGGCGCTCCACCGCGCGGGTGCCCGCGAACAGCAGCCAGGCCGCGCCCAGCAGGCCGAAGCCGGCCCAGGCGGTCGGGCTGAGGGCGGTGTCGGCGAGCCAGCCGACCACTCCGGTCATGACCAGGCCGATCGGCACGAGCGCGTACGCGGCGATCCGCGCGGCCGACAGAAAACGCTTGCGGTAGGCCGCCACCACCGCGATGCCCAGGCCCGCCGCCGAGGCGGCGGAGCAGACGGTCTCGGCAATCATCCGGTCCTCCAGGCGGGCTCGGTTCGCGGGGACGCGAGGGCACGGCAGGGTGCGCTTCGTCCCTTCCATCCTGCACCGCCCGGTCCGCCCGGTGCCATGCTCAGGAGCGAGATCAGGGAGATCTCCGGGGTCGCCTCCTCCTGGGGTGCCGGTCGGCCTCCCCACCCCGGACCTCCGCACCTGGGGCCTGTTGCGAAAGGGGCCTCGTCGCCCGGAGGGCGGCCGCGCGGCGTCCGGTGCGTGCTCTCGGCGTGCCGCCCGGAAGTCCTCGTACTGGGCGTACTCGGGCTTTCGGGCGGTGCGGCGAGAGCGCGTGCCGGACGTCGCACGGCAGAGGACCACTTTCGCAACAGACCCTGGGGGGACGCCCGGGCGCCAGGCCGCCCGGTCCCGATTGGGTCGGCCGCGTCCGGCCTGGAAGACTGGGCCGCATGAGCGACTCCTCCCCCGCCGGCGCCGAGGCCCCCGTCCTCGACGTCTGGTGCGAACTCCAGTGCCCCGACTGCCGCAGCGCCCTGGACGACGTCCGCGCCCTGCGCGCCCGTTACGGCGACCGGCTGGAGCTGCGGCTGCGGCACTTCCCGCTGGAGAAGCACCAGCACGCCTTCGCCGCCGCCCAGGCCGCGGAGGAGGCCCTGGAGCAGGGCAAGGGCTGGGAGTACGTGGAGGCGGTGCTGGAGCGGGTCGCCGAGCTGGACCGCGGGGGCGAGGCCCTCCTGGTCGAGGTCGCCCGTGAACTGGGCCTGGACGGCGAGGAGTTCGACACCGCGCTGATCGACGGCCGGCACATCCTGGTCGTCGACGCGGACCAGGCCGAGGGCAAGGCGATCGGCGTGACCGGCACGCCGACCTACGTCATCGGGGGCGAGCGCCTGGACGGCGGCAAGAGCCAGGAGGGGCTGCGCGAGCGCATCGAGGAGATCGCCGACCGCCTGCTGGCCGCGGGGTCCTGACCCGGTCGCTCGGGGCAGCGGCTTCACGCCCGGGCCCTACAGCAGCGGCTTCGCGAAGGCACGGTCCGTCGTGTCGTAGCCGAGCGACTCGTACAGCCGTTCCGCCGGGGTGTTGCCCGCGAACACGTTCAGCCCGAGCACGGGCCGGCCGGCCTCGATCGCCTGGCGCTCCGCCAGCAGCATGAGCGTTCGGCCGTGCCCCCGGCCGCGGTGGGCCCGCTCGGTCTCGACGTCGAAGACGAACGCCCTGCCCTCCTTCAGGGCCAGCCACAGGGTGCCCACCCGCGTCCCCTCGTGCTCCAGGACGCTGATCAGCGTGTCCGCGGTGCCGAGGCCGTCCGGCAGCAGTGTCTCCTGGTCCCGCCGGGCCTTGGCCCGGGCCGCGGCCTCGGGCACGCCGAGCGCTATCCACTGCTGGGCGTACTCCTCGAACCCGTACTCCTGCCAGGCGTCGTACTCGGCCGGGTCCATCGGCCGGGCGCGGCTGCCCGGGGGCAGCGCGGGCGGGGTGGTGCCGAGGCGCTTCTCCATACCGCGGTTGCGCGGCCGGTAGCCGAGGGCCGTGACGAGCCGCAGCGCGCCCTCCGCCCCGGCGGGGACCACCGCCTCGACGGAGGTGCAGCCCCAGCTCCGCGCCACCTCCTCGGCGGCGAGCGCGGCCACCGTGCCCCGGCCGCGCCGCTGGTCGGGCTCCGCTATCCGCAACTTTTGGACACAGGCCACGGAGGGGCCGAGGGAGGGCGAGGTGCGCAGGTGGACCTCGCCGACGGGGCGGCTGTTCACGCACACCTGGTAGCGGCGCGAACGGCTGCCGTCCGCCTGCTGCTGGAGCGGCTCGGTCGGCCGCAGGGTCGTCGTCATCAGGGGAGTTCTACCCGCTCGCGCGCCCCAGGGCAGCCGGATTTTCCGGGTCCGTCAGGGGTCCAGGTCCCGGCCGGCGTGCTCGGCGAAGACCCGCATGGCCTTGGCGGTCACCGGGCCGGGCGCCGCGGGCAGTTCCGCGGTGTCGATCCGGTGCACGGCCTGGACGTCCCGCAGGGTGGAGGTGAGGAAGACCTCCTCGGCCCGCTCCAGGACGTCGAGCGGCAGGTCGGTCTCCTTGGCGCCGGTCCACTCGACGGTCAGGGCGCGGGTGATGCCGGGGAGGCAGCCGGAGGACACGGGCGGGGTGTGGATCTCGCCGTCGAGGACGACGAAGACGTTGGACCCGGTGCCCTCGCAGAGCTGCCCGACCGTGTTGCCGAACAGGGCCTCGGAGGCGCCGTGTTGGTGGGCGCGGGCGAGGGCGACGACGTTCTCGGCGTACGAGGTGGTCTTCAGCCCGGTGAGGGCGCCGCGCTCGTTGCGGGTCCAGGGGACGGTGATCACGGCGGTGGTGTCGGGCCGGCGCGCGGTCTCGCCGAGGGCGACCACCAGGGTCGGCCCGTGCTCACCGCGGTCCGAGCCCAGGGGCCCGTGCCCGCCGGTGTAGGTGATGCGCAGCCGGCCCAGCGGCATCGGATTGGCCTCCAGGACGGCGGCGCAGGCGCGGCGGATCTCGTCGTGGTCCGGGTCGGGCAGCCCCAGGCCGTGGGCCGAGCGGGTCAGCCGGTCGAGGTGGCGGGTGAGCGCGAAGGGCTGCCCGTGGGCGGCCTTCACCGTTTCGAAGATGCCGTCGCCGACCGTCAGACCGTGGTCGAAGACGGAGACGCGGGCGGACTCGGCGTCCTGCAGCCCGCCGTCCAGCCAGATCATCATGAGAGCGCCCCTTCGTCCGTTCCGGCCCCGCCCGCCGCTTGTTCCTCGTACGTCCCCGACGCTACCGCGAGCAGCCGGGACGCCTTCAGCTCGGTCTCCCGCCACTCCCCCTCGGGGTCCGAACCCCAGGTGATGCCGGCACCGGTGCCGAAGCGCAGGGTCGCCGCGCCCGCGGCACGGTCGATCCAGAAGGTGCGGATGCCCACGGCCAGCTCGCCGGTGCCGCGGTCGGCGTCGACCCAGCCGATACCGCCGCAGTAGGGACCGCGCGGGGCGGTCTCCAGGGCCTCGATGATCCTGAGGGCGCTCGACTTGGGCGCGCCGGTGACCGAGCCGGGCGGGAAGGCCGCGCCGAGCAGGTCCGGCCAGCCGGCGCCGTCCCGCAGCTCCCCGCGCACGGCGGAGACGAGGTGGACCAGGCCGGGGTGCTTCTCGACGGCGCACAGGTCGGGCACGGTCACGGTGCCGGTGGCGCAGACGCGCCCGATGTCGTTGCGGACCAGGTCCACGATCATCACGTTCTCGGCGTAGTCCTTCTCCAGCAGGTCCGCCTCGGTGCGGCCGGTGCCCTTGATGGGGCCGGACTCGACGGTGCGGCCGTGCCGGCGCAGGAACAGCTCGGGTGAGGCGGTGGCGATCTCCACGCCGTGCCCGGGCAGCCGGATCGTGCCCGCGTACGGCGCCGGGTTGCCGCGGGCCAGCACGGCGGTCAGCGCGTCCACGTCGGCGTCGGGGGCGACCGGGGCGCTGAGCACCCGGCAGAGGTTCGCCTGGTAGACCTCGCCGGCCGCGATGTGCTCGCGGATCCGGCCGACGGCGGCGGTGTAGGCCGCGCGGTCCAGGGAGGAGGTCCAGTCCCCCGCGGCGGGGCCGCGCCAGCCGCCGGGCACCGGGGCGGGCACCGGCTCGTGGCGCACCCGCGCGAAGCGGGCGCAGGTCAGCCGGCCCTCGAAGTCCGCACAGACGGCCCAGAAGCCGGTGGAGTCCAGGGCGGCGGGGTCGCTGGTGACGTCGAGCAGGCCGGTGGCCAGCCGGTCGCCGAAGCGGGCGAGCGGGGGGAGCGCGGACGGGTGCCGGGGAGGGTGGTGGAGCACGGGGTCGAGTCTAGGACGGGCGTCCGAAAGGCGGCCCGGGTGCGAGCCGCCGGCGGCACCGGGGGCCTCGCCCCTCGGGCGCACCGCAGCACGCTGCGCAAACGCGTTTTTGTACTGGCCCAGGAATCCGCTAGAGTTCAACACGTCGCCGGGACGCGCAAGCGCACCGAAACGACAGGCGGACGTAGCTCAGTTGGTAGAGCGCAACCTTGCCAAGGTTGAGGTCGCGAGTTCGAGCCTCGTCGTCCGCTCNCACCGAAACGACAGGCGGACGTAGCTCAGTTGGTAGAGCGCAACCTTGCCAAGGTTGAGGTCGCGAGTTCGAGCCTCGTCGTCCGCTCGAAGGAAGAAGGGGTCTTCCCGATCCCCTACACTCCTGGTGGAGTGGCCGAGAGGCGAGGCAACGGCCTGCAAAGCCGTCTACACGGGTTCAAATCCCGTCTCCACCTCCAAGGACGATTAGCTCAGCGGGAGAGCGCTTCCCTGACACGGAAGAGGTCACTGGTTCAATCCCAGTATCGNCGATTAGCTCAGCGGGAGAGCGCTTCCCTGACACGGAAGAGGTCACTGGTTCAATCCCAGTATCGTCCACTGGATCTTCTTTCGAGGATCCGAGGGTCTTCTCGAAGATCCGAACCCGCGCGATTAGCTCAGCGGGAGAGCGCTTCCCTGACACGGAAGAGGTCACTGGTTCAATCCCAGTATCGCGCACTGTCTGTGCTCCACGGATCACAGCCCGCGGACGATTAGCTCAGCGGGAGAGCGCTTCCCTGACACGGAAGAGGTCACTGGTTCAATCCCAGTATCGTCCACACATCGAAGAAGCCNCGATTAGCTCAGCGGGAGAGCGCTTCCCTGACACGGAAGAGGTCACTGGTTCAATCCCAGTATCGTCCACACATCGAAGAAGCCCCCGGCCGTCCCGCACGGCCGGGGGCTTCTTCGTGCGCTCAGCTGGAGAACAGCATGTGGCCGAAGCTCTTGTGACGGTGGTGGCCGCCGTGGTGGCCCCCGTAGTGACCGCCGTGACCGCCGCCGTGCGGGGCGCCCCAGGCGGGGGCGGACGGTGCGGGGTACGCCTGCGGGGCCGGCGGGGGCGCCGGCTGCACCCACTGGGACTCCAGGCGGGTCAGGGCCTCCAGCTCGCCGTAGTCGAGGAAGATCCCCCGGCAGCCGCTGCACTGCTCGATCTGGACGCCGTTGCGGTTGTAGGTCTGCATGGGCGCGTGGCACTTCGGACACTGCATGGTCGGCTCAACTCCTCGCCGTTCGGTCCTGCTTCGTGTTTCCCCAGGACAGACTCCGTCCGGTCCCGCTCGGTTGCACCCTACGCCGGGAATCCGCGCGTCAACTGGTGAGGTGCGGAAGTCATTCGGGCGCAGGCGTCCACCAGGGCCAGCTCCACCTCGTCCAGCGGGCGCCGGGCCGTGGCCGCCTTGGTGAGGGCGCGGGCCGCCGTCTGCACGGTGAGGGCCCGTGCCGGGACGTCCAGGGCGGCCCAGGGGTCGCCGTCCGCGGGTACGGCGGGGCCGCCGGCCTCGCGGTAGGCGGTGAGGAAGCGGGACCACTCGTCGGGCGGCAGCAGACCGCAGGCGTACCAGGCGGCGGGGCGGGCGAGGTCCCAGGCCGGGTCGCCCAGGCCGAGGTCGTCCACGTCGATCAGCCGCCAGGGGCCGTCGGGCGCCGGGTGGCGGACGAGCTGGCCGAGGTGCAGGTCGCCGTGGCACAGGGCCGGGGTGCCGGGCATGGGGGCCTCGGCCCGGGCCCAGGCGGGGAGGGCGCGCCAGGCCCGCAGCACGGCGGGTGCGGCGGGATGGGGCGCGGTGTCCGGGGCGGCGCGCAGTCGGCCGACCGCCCGGGCCGCCTTCTCGGGGCCCCGCATGGGCGGCAGGTCGCCGGGCGGTGCCGCGCGGTGCAGCCGGGCGAGGAGTGCGGCGGCCGCTTCCCAGGGAGCGGCGTCCGGGTCGTCGGGGTCCACGGGCGCGCCGTACGGCCACAGGGTCACCAGGCGGTCGTGCACGAGGGCGGGCCCGGGGGCGAGCGGGGCGAGGAGCACGTCCGGGAGCCGGGCGGCCGTGGTGAGGCGGCGGGTCAGCCCGGTGGCGTCGGTACCGGGGGCGTGCGCCTTCGCCACGACGTCGGCGTGCCGGACGACGGTGGCGTCGGGGCGGTCCGCGAGCGGGGCAGTGACACAGGAGCAGGAGGCGTCGCCGGCTTCCGGGTGGACGGTGGCCGCGAGCCGCGCGGTGAGCACGGGGACAAGGACCGGGTGCGTGGGTGGGGCGGGCCGGCCGGAAG
>NZ_JAJSZC010000319.1:0-6946 GCF_036815105.1 Streptomyces sp. IBSBF 3136 | reverse complement strand
CTCTCCCACCCCTCCACGGTACGCCCCAACTCGGTTCCCCCGCACGGGGATCCCACGCCTGCGGAACCCTGTGAGGATGCTCTCGACGCGCACGGGCCGCGCGGTCCGAGCACCGGGGGTCCGCGATGAGGTACAGTGAGCGAGCGTTCGGGCATCGACCCTTCGGGGCCGCTTCTTCCGAATTGCGCGGGTGTAGTTTAATGGTAGAACATCAGCTTCCCAAGCTGAGAGCGCGAGTTCGATTCTCGTCACCCGCTCCAGATGCAAACCCCAGGTCGGTGGCCTGGGGTTTTTTGTTGTCCATTTATTTCTTATTCCTCCGCGGCCTCCGTCGCCGCCATGTCGCGTCCTCGGAGAAGGTCCTCGACGGGGTCGGCGACCTGCGGCTCGGCGGCGACCCGGCCTCGCCCCACCTCTGACCCGGCGCCCGGCGACCGTCACCAGCGGACGGCGTCGTCCAGCGACTGCTGCCAGTAGGTGACCGCGAGCGAGTCGTCGACGTGCACGCCCTGCGACGGCAGGGGCGGGTGTGCGCCGGTGCCGACGCTCTCGCCGCCGGAGCGTCCGTGGAAGTAGACGGTCAGGGAGTGCACGGTGTGCCCGTCGGTGCCGCTGCCGTCGGCGGCGGACAGGTTGACGGAGGCGTAGCCGGACTCGCCGGGCTCGAGGGTGACGACCGCCTGCGGCCGCGAGTCCTCGACGGCCGGGGGCACCGCCTGCGCCTCGCCGAAGCGCACGGCCGGGTAGCCGTAGAGGTGGCAGCTCTTGCCGCCGGTGTTCGTCACCGTGAGCAGCAGGTGGTTCACCGGGCGGCTCAGCGGGGCCGCGACCGTCCTGGTGGTGGACCCCTCGCAGGTGACCGGGGTGCCGGACGGCGCCGGTCGCCCGGAGGCGGGGGTGTGGGCGGTGGGTGCGGCCGTGCCGGTGACGGACGTGCCGGACGGTGCCGAGGGGGCCTTCGGGGCGGAGGATGCGGAGGCCGACGCGCCGGACGAGGAGGCGGGGGCCGTCGTGGTCGGCCCGGTGGGCTTCGAGGTGCCCTCGCTCTCGACGCCCGTGCCGTCGTCGCACGCGGTCAGGGCGAACGCGGCGAGGGCGACGGTCGCGGCGGCGCCGGCGAGACGGGTGCGGGAGGTGCGGAGACCGGACATGTGCGGGTGCCCCTTCGGTGTTCGGGTGGGGTGGCGATCGCCACGACCGAAGCCTGCGCGGTGTTTCGTCCCGATCGCCATGCCCGCCCGGCGGTTCGGGACGCCGGGACGCTCAATGGCGCTGTGAGCAGGGGGAAGGCGACGGCCCTGGGACGCGGATGTGGGACGCCCGGGGAGGGGCGGGTGATGCGGACGGTCCACCGGGTGCCCGGAGTCGGCGGTACGAGGGGGTTGCGCGGGGTGACGGGTCACCCCTGCCGCACAACCCTCGGGACCCTGGAGGTGTCCCACAGGTGAACTCGCCGCCTCGGACACCTCGAACACCCTGGAGCCCCCGTGCGCAAACGGATACGGACGTTCGCCACCGCCGCCACCGTCGTCGCCGCGGCCACCGCCGGGCTGACCCTCCCGGCCTCGGCCGCCCCCGCGCGGACCGCCGGTGACTTCAACGGCGACGGGTACGCGGACCTCGCCGTGGGGGTGCCCGACGGCGCGGTCGGCGGCGCGGCGAAGGCCGGCTACGTCAACGTCGTCTGGGGCGGCCCGAAGGGGATCGGCGCCCACGGCGGCATCCGGATCAGCCAGTCCACCCCCGAGGTGCCCGGCACCCCCGAGGCGGGCGACCGCTTCGGTGCCTCCGTGGCGCTGGTGGACCTCAACGGCGACGGCATCGCGGAACTCCTGGTCGGCGCCCCCGGCGAGGACATCACCGGACGCGGCAAGGACGTGGGCATGGTCGAGGCGGTCGCCGGCGCGCGGCGCGGCACCCGCCCGGGCTCCGTGGTCCTCGACGGACCCTCGGCGTCGGCGGCGTACGGGCTGTCGGTCGCCGCGGCCGATCTGACCGGTGACGGCAACAAGGAGATCGTGATCGGCGGCCGGGACAAGGTCGTCGCCCGGGTCGCCCAGGGCGAGGACAGCATGGTCGCCACGGTCGTCGCCGCTCCGATGGGCGGCCGCGCCCCGGCCCTGACCACCGGTGACTTCACCGGGGACGGCACGGCGGACCTCGCGGTCGGGTACTGGTCGAAGACCCCGTTCACCCAGTCGCACGTGCGACTGTGGTCCTGGGACGCGGCCGAGCAGGCCATGGCCAACGTCTGGAACACCGACAACACCGGGGTCTCCGCGCTCGCCGCGGGCGACTTCGACGGCGACGGGCACGACGACCTGGCGCTCGGCGAGTGCCGGGAGATCGCCGACGAGAACATCGACGACCCGTGCGGCCCCGAGGAGTCGGCCAAGGGCGGCGGCATCCACATCCACTACGGCAGCGCGGAGTCGGGTTCGTTCGGGTACCGGCAGCAGACCCTGAACCAGGACACGGTCGGTGTGGCGGGCATCGCGGAGGACGGTGACCGGTTCGGCGCCGCCCTCGCCGTCTCCGACGTCGACCACGACGGCCGCGACGACCTGATCGCGGGCGCGCCCGGCGAGGCGATCGGCAGGCGGGCGGGCGCGGGCGCGGCGACCGTTCTGTTCGGCGGCCCGACGGGCCTCGTCGACGCGAAGGGCGGGGCGCGTTCCGCCGGCTTCCAGCAGAACACCCCGCGGGTGCCGGGGATCGCGGAGGCCGGTGACGCCTTCGGCGCGGCGCTCGCCACCGGCGACTACGACCACGACGGCAGGGTCGACCTGGCGGTCGGGTCCCCGGGCGAGAACGCCGGTTCGGGCGGGGTGTGGCTGCTGCCCCGGGCGGGTGCCGCCGGCTCCTTTGCCTTCACCCCCGCCGGGCTGGGGCTGCCCGCCCCGAAGAGCGCGCTCGGTTACGGCAGGCACCTCGGCGGCCGGTGACCGCCACCGGCGGCCGTGTCCTGGTGGCGGGCACGGCCGCCGTGTCTCGGTCCAGGCCGGCCCGAACCGGCCTCGTACGACCACTACTTCAGGGTGGACCGGGCCCCCGGCCGCTTTTCATTCTTCATACGGCTGCATATACGTCCGACCGATACCTGAAAAAGGTGCTTGTCCGGCTAATCCCTTCACTCGTTCGCCGCGCATCTGTCGCCGAAAGCCGCCGTTAGTGGGAATATGACGAGGGCAACCAAGGGTCAAGTGATCGATTCCGTCCGGGACCAGTCCGCTCCTTCCAGAAGGCGATCGACCCGACTGGGTTCCTTCACCTACATCCCCGCGCCGGCCGCCGGAGGCGCGCTCAACGGGATTCTGATGCGGGGCGGCCTGCCGGTCACGCTGGAGGTGACCGAGGAGATCCTGCAGGATTTCATGGACGCCCTGAGCAGCCTGGAGAACGATCTTTCCAGACGATGGGTCGAGGTGGAACATTGAACCCGCCCTTCGTGAAGGAATGAGCAATTCGCGTCATGTATGACGAGCTAACAGGGCATTACCAGGGTTTCTCCGCCGATTATCCGGACGGCGACGAGGACGACGGCACCCTGTACCAGGCCGGAATCCTCTACCCACCGCTGACCCCGCCGGACTCGGGCTGGGACCCGGCCGAGGAACTGGCGTTCATGCTGCGGGACGCCATCGAGGAGCAGCCGAGGATCCCGGCGGCCCGCACCGGTGAGCCCGCGGACCCGGTGGCCCACCGCGACGCCCTCGTGGAGATCACAGCGGAACTGCCACCCGTGAGAGCCGCGGCCCGGGCGGCCCGGGGTCATCGCAAGGTCCGGGAGCGGCGCCGCCTGGACAAGATCCGGACCGCCAGTTACTGCATCGCGGCGATGGCGTGCGTCGTCGCGTCGGCGGTGAGCGTCTTCGGCGGGCTGGTCGCCTACGACCCGCTGCGGTTCGTCGCGGCGGGGCGCACCGGGAGCGGCGCGGTGTCGTGGTGGCCGCTGCTGGTGTTCGGTCCCTGGCTGGTCGGGTCGCTGTCCATCCTGCGCGCCGCCCTGCACCAGCGCCGGGCCCTGCACTCCTGGTGCGTGGTCCTGCTCTTCTCGTCGATCGCGATGGCCCTGTGCGTCGCCGAGGCGCCGGACAACATCCTGGACCGGGCGGCCGCCGCCCTGCCCAGTTTCGCGACGCTGGTCTGTTTCCAGCAGCTGGTCCGCCAGATCACGCTGACCAGGCCGCCCCGGCGCGCGCTGCCCCGGCACCGAACCCGGACCGCGGCGCCCGCCTCCGGCGGGGGCGCCGCCGGACAACGGACGGCCCGGGACCGGACCCCGCCGGCGTCCGGTGGTTCCGCCGCCGGCCGGGGTCAGGGACGGCCGGCCCGGTGACACCTCGGTCCGGGGCGACGTCTCAGTCCGGGGCCGGGGGGATGTTCTGGTTGGCGTGGAACAGGTTGTCCGGGTCGTAGGCGCGCTTGACCGAGGCCAGGCGGTCGTAGTTGCCCCGGTAGGTCGCCCTGACCCGGTCCGTGCCCTCCTGCTCGCCGATGAAGTTGACGTAGGAGCCGCCCATGGAGTGCGGGTGCAGGGCGCTCCAGTAGTCGACGCACCACTCCCGGACCAGCTCGGCGTTGGCCGGGTCCGGGTCGATGCCGCCGATCACCCCCGACCACAGGGCGTCCCGGTAGGCCCAGGCCGTGTCGCCGGGGCCGATCCGGTGCGCGGCCCCGTCCACCGGGTACAGGTGCATGGTCGACAGGGTGGTCGGCAGGTTCTCCGCGTACTTGTGGTGCACGTCGACGGCGGCGTCGGGGATGGCGTCGAAGAAGTCACCGCGCCAGTACCACTGGAGTCCCGCGGGGATCAGGGTGTCGAACATGGTCTGCAGGCCCGGGTAGGGCATGGGCGTGGTGAAGTGGAAGGCGGGCGGCGCCGGTTCGTACACCGCGGCCAGCACCTCCTCCAGGCGGTCGCCGTGCAGGTCGCCGGTGCAGCACCACACGACAGCGCACGCCTTCCGCCCGTGCAGCGGCTCGGGGAAGGGCGGGCCCGGCGGTACGGCCAGCACGGCGAAGAACCCGCTCAGCTCCTCCGGCGCGGCGGGCAGGAACTCCCGGTACCAGCGCAGCACTTCGGGCGTGCGGTCGACCGGCCACACCGTCACCGCGACGCCGACCGTGCCGACCGGGTGCAGCTGGAAGGTGAACGAGGTCACCACGCCGAAGTTGCCGCCCCCGCCGCGCAGTGCCCAGAACAGATCCGGGTGGTTCTCCGCCGACGCGGTGACGTAACTGCCGTCGGCGAGGACGACGTCGGCCGACAGCAGGCTGTCGATGGTCAGGCCGTAGCGGCGGGTGAGGTGGCCGTGGCCGCCGCCCAGCGTCAGGCCGCCGACACCGGTGGTCGACATGATCCCGGACGGCACGCCCCGGCCGAAGTCGTGCGCCGCGTGGTCCAGGTCCCCGAGCCGGCTGCCGCCGCCCACCTGGACCGTGTCCGACTCGGGGTCCACCCGGACCCAGCGCATCGGTGTCAGGTCGAGCACGAGTCCGCCGTCCACCAGGCACAGGCCGGGGCCGCTGTGGCCGCCGCCGAACACCGCGAGGTCGGCCCCGCGGTCACGGGCGAAGGCGACCGTCGCCCGTACGTCGGCCACGTCCGCGCAGCGCGCGAAGGCGGCGGGCCGTCGGTCGATCATGGCGTTGTAGATGGTGCGGGCCTCGTCGTAGCCCGGGTCGTGCGGGGTGATCACACGGCCCCGCAGTGCCTCGCGCAGGCTGCCGGCAGCCGCTTCGTCGATGGTGGCCATGGCGGGGACCTCTGTGTGCGCCCGAGTCCGGTGAGCCGTGGACGGGGCGGCGCTCTCGCGTCCACGGAGGCGAAAGGCGCGGGTCCGTCCGCGCCCTTGGACCGCTGAACCGATGCGGGCGGGCCCATACGGCCGCGCCCGCGTCCCAGTCTTCACCCGGCCGCCCCACCCCGCACATCGGCCGCCCCGCGGGCGCCGCGGCACGGGCGCCAGGGGGTCTCCGGGCGCAGGACGCCGAGGAACTCGGGGGACTCGCGGAGCGGGGTGCTAGGGGTGCTCGTAGAGCTGGAGCACGCCGCCGAGCGAGAAGCACAGCGCGCCGGTGAGGGTGCCCCAGTCGGCGATGCCGGTGTTGAGCGCGCTGCCGGTGGCGGGGCGGGTGTAGGCGGCGAGCGCGGAGACCATGAACAGGGTGGAGCCGAGCTGGTTCACGGCGAGGATCCACCAGTCGAGGCGGTGCGGCAGCAGTCGGGGGCGGCCGTGGCAGACCTCGACGAGCCCGAGGTGTCCCGAGACCAGGAAGAGCGCACAGCCGATCACGTCGGGCGTCCAGATCAGGCGGTTGACCTGCCGCACGCTCAGGCCCCGCAGGAAGGAGTCCAGCAGGTTGACGCCGAAGACGAGGGTGCCCGCGAAGAGGAGGAACGTGGCGAGCCAGTCGAGCCGCATCGGTTCGTAGCTCCACCACCGCCACGGGCGGGTGACGAGCCGGTCGCCACCGGTGTCGTGGCGCGGCGCGTTGATCGTCTGGAGCAGCGAGACATAGCCGCCGATGTTGAAGAACAGGCCGCCGGCGAAGTAGATCGAGGCGCTCTCGACGGCACTCCCCGAGCCGTACCGGGCCACGGCGGCCCCGGCCGCGAAGAGGGCGCCGCCGATCACGAAGGCGATCGAGGCGATGGTGTTGAGCCTGCGCAGCCGGGCCACGGCCACGGCGTCCGCCGGCCGGTGCCGGCCGGCCCGGGCCCCGGGCGGCCGGACGGCGAGCGCTCCGCGCCGCCGCGCGAGCCGTGACTCCCAGACCGCGGTGCCGCCGCCGGGCAGCGGCCAGGTGAGCCGGGTGGTGAACGGTCCCGCGCCCTCGGCGCACTGATCGGGCTGCCCCACGCGCCGAGCCTAGACCGCGTACGGCGGTGACCCCCCGAGCGAAACACCACCGGCGGCCCCGGCCTCAGCCCCCTACCGAC
>NZ_JAJSZC010000318.1:0-6954 GCF_036815105.1 Streptomyces sp. IBSBF 3136 | reverse complement strand
CCCCCGGACCCGCCCCGGCCGACGTCCGCCTCCCGCACGGCCGCCGTCGGAGAGGTCCGCGTGCTGCGGGTGTCCCGCTCGGCCACCCGCGGGCACCACAGCATCGCGGCCGCGCTGCGCGCCCACACCGGCGACGGCCCCGTCTGCGTCCTCGTCGAACCGGGCCGCTACCCCGAACCCCTCGTCCTCGAGGGCGACGTGGAGATCCGTGCCGTGCGCGGGCCGGGCACCGTCACAGTCGAGCGCGCGGCCGACACCGCCGTGAGCGTCACCGGCACCGCCGTCCTGACCGGCCTCACCGTCGTCGCCCGCGGCAAGGCCGCCGTCGCGGTCGGCTCCGGCCGGCTCGCGCTGCGCGACTGCCGGCTGACCGGGAGCGCCGGAGCGGTCGCGCTGAGCGCGGCGCCCGACACCGAGATCGCCGTCACCGGAGGTGAACTCCTCGTTGGCGCGGCCCTGTTGACCGGAGCACGCGCCGCCTTCCACGGCACCCGGTTCGGCGAGGCGGGGGAGGACGCCGTCCTCGTCGCCGACGGCGCCCAGGCCGAGCTGGCCGGCTGCTCCTTCGACGGCACCCGCGGCGCCGCCGTGCACGTCACCGGCGCCGGAAGCCGCGCCCGCGTCACCGACTGCCGGTTCACCTCGGCCGGCGGACACGGCGTCCTCGCCGACCGGCACGGTGAGGCCGAGGTGCGCGACTGCCGGTTCACCGACCTCACCGGAACCGCTCTCGGCTTCCGCGAACAGGGCCACGGCACCGTCGTCGGCGCCCGGGTGAACGGCGCCGACGCCGGCGCGGTCATCACCGGCGGCGCCGACCCCGTCCTGCGCGGTTGCGCGTTCGAGGGCTGCCGGGCCGTCGGCGTCCGGGTCACCGACGAGGGCGTGGGCCGGCTGGAGGACTGTGTCTTCACCCGCGCCTCCAACGCCGCCCTCCACGTCGACCAGCGGGGCCGGCTGCGCCTCGACGGCTGCCGCGTCGACGGCGCCCGCAAGGGAGTGGTCGTGGAGAACGGCCACGCCGTCCTCGCCCGCCTGGAGGCCCGCGCCCTGACCGAGTCCGCGGTACGGCTGTGCCAGGACGGCACGGTCGAGGTCACCCGGCTGAGCGCCGAGGACTGCCGCTACGGGGTGTACGCCTCCGACACCGGCTCGGCCGGCGAGGTCACCGGGGCGGTCCTGCGCGGCCTGGGCGACAGCGCGCTCGTCCTCACCGGGTCCGCCCGGCTCACCGTCCGCGACATCCGGGTCGAGGGCACCCTCGGCGACGGCTTCTTCGTCCGCGACACCGCCGACCTCACCGCGCGCGACTGTACGGTCGAAGGGGCCGGCCGGCACGGCGTCCACCTCATGGACAGCGCCGCCCTGACCGCCGGGGACCTCACCGTGACCGGCGCCGGGACACACGGGCTCCTGGCCGCGAACAGCAGCCACTTCGACGTCCGCGACAGCGCGTTCACCGGCAGCGGCGGCGACGGCCTGCACGCCGAGAGCGGGGCCGGCGGCCGTGTCCGCGACACCACGATCACCGGCAGCCGCGGCGCGGCGGTGTCCGGCGAGGGCACCGTGCACCGCACCGCGGTGACCACCGACGCCCGGCCGCCGTCCCCGGCGGCGCCCGCCACCGGCGGCGACCCGCGCGCCGAACTCGACGCCCTGATCGGCCTGTCCGAGGCCAAGCGCCAGGTCCGCACCCAGACGCACCTGCTCCGGCTGGCCGGACTGCGCCGCGCGGCCGGGCTGCCCGAGCCGCCCGGCGGCCGCCACCTCGTCTTCTCCGGCCCGCCCGGTACCGGCAAGACCACCGTCGGCCGCCTGTACGGCCGCATCCTCGCAGACCTCGGCGTGCTGACCGACGGCCGGCTGGTCGAGGTGCACCGCAGCGACCTGGTCGGGCAGTACCTCGGTTCCACCGCGCTGAAGACCCGGGCCGCCTTCGACAGCGCCCGTGGCGGGGTCCTGTTCATCGACGAGGCCTACAGCCTGTCCCGCCGCTTCGGCTCGGGGCACGACTTCGGCCAGGAGGCCATCGACGAGCTGACCAAACTGATGGAGGACCACCGCGACGACGTCGTGGTGATCGCGGCCGGCTATCCGGCGGAGATGCGGGAGTTCCTGACCGCCAACCCCGGTCTGGCGTCCCGTTTCTCACGCACGGTGACCTTCCGCCCGTACGGCCCCGAGGAACTGGTGCGGATCGCCCGGCACCTGGCGCGGAGGCACGGTTTCGAACTGGACGAGGGAGTGGCGGAGCTGCTCCGTGCTCGTTTCCGGGCGCGCGCGGCCGCGGGGGAACCCGCCAACGGGCGGGACGCCCGGACGCTGTTCGAGGACATGGTGGAGCGCATGGCCGTACGCCTGGCGGAGGTGGAACGGCCCGGACACCAGGAGCTGCTGGTGCTGCGCGCGGACGACCTGCCGGATTCCTGAGCGACGGTCCGGGGACCGCCGAAGGGCGATCTGCCTTGCTTGCGACAGGAGTTCGGGGGAGCGGCCGACACGGCGGCACCGGTCGCGCCCGGCTGCCCCGGACTTCCCCGCCGACGTGCTGAAACACACGCCGTCTAGACTCTCCGGGCAACGGCCAGGACCTCGCCAAAAACCGAAGGGTACGCGGCGTTTTGATACGGATAGAGTCAGTCACCAAGCGGTACCCGGACGGCACGGTGGCCGTCGACCAACTGTCCCTGGAGATACCCGACCGCGCCATCACCGTCCTCGTCGGCCCCTCCGGCTGCGGCAAGACCACCACCCTGCGGATGATCAACCGGATGGTGGAGCCCAGCGAGGGCAGTATCCTCCTCGACGGCCGCGACATCCGGCAGCAGCCGGTGAACACCCTGCGCCGGTCCATGGGATACGTGATCCAGAACGCCGGCCTCTTCCAGCACCGCACCATCGTCGACAACATCGCCACCGTGCCCCGCCTGCTCGGCTGGGGCAAGCAGAAGGCACGGGCGCGGGCCGCGGAGCTGATGGAGCGGGTCGGTCTCGACACCGCGCTCGCCAAGCGGTACCCGTACCAGCTCTCCGGCGGCCAGCAGCAGCGCGTCGGCGTGGCCCGGGCGCTCGCCGCCGACCCGCCGGTGCTGCTGATGGACGAGCCGTTCTCCGCCGTCGACCCGGTCGTCCGCAAGGGCCTGCAGGACGAACTGCTGCGGCTGCAGGACGAGCTGGGCAAGACGATCGTCTTCGTCACCCACGACATCGACGAGGCCATCAAACTGGGCACGATGGTCGCCGTGCTGCGCACCGGCGGCAGGCTCGCCCAGTTCGCGCCGCCCGCCGAACTGCTCAGCGCGCCCGCCGATCCCTTCGTGGAGGACTTCCTCGGCGCCGACCGCGGCATCCGCCGGCTGTCCTTCTTCCCGTCCGGCGACCTGGAGTTGCAGACCGCTCCCGTGGTCGCCGTCGACGCGGACGCGAAGCGGCTCGCCGCCCCCGGCCCGGCCCCCTACCTCCTCGTCACCGACCACGACGGCAAGCCGCTCGGCTGGGGCGCCCCGGACGACCTCACCGCCGGGCGGATCGAGCGCGACCGGCTGCTGCCGTACGGGCGGCCGTTCGTGCCCGGCAAGGACTCGCTGCGCACCGCGCTGGACGGGGCCGTGCTGTCGCCGACCGGTTGGGCCGTGGCCGTCGACGGCGAGGGCCGCGCCGTCGGTGTCGTGTCCCAGCAGGTCATCGGCGAGGCGATCCGGGCCGCCCACGGCCGGGTGGCGGACGGCGCCGGCGTCAGGGCCGCGCGATGAGCGGCTTCTTCGACATCCCGAGCGACCTCCAGCACAGTTACGCCGGGCTGATCGGACTGCACCTGCGCGAGGCGCTGCTGCCGGTGCTGGCCGGGCTGCTGGTCTCGCTGCCGCTGGCCCAGCTCTGCGTGCGGTTCCGCTGGCTCTACCCGCCCGTGCTCGGCGTGACGACCGTGCTGTACGCCATCCCGTCGCTGGCGTTCTTCGTCGTGCTCATCGACTACACCGGCCAGACCGAGACCACGGTGATGATCCCGCTCGCCGTGTACAGCCTGGTGGTGCTGGTCCCGGCGATCGTGGACGGTGTCCGCTCGGTCCCGCAGGAGACGCTCGCGGCGGCGACCGCCATGGGCCTGGGGCCGCTGCGCCGTTATCTCCAGGTCCAGTTGCCCATCGCCGTGCCCGCCATCATCGCGGGTCTGCGGGTCGCCACCGTCTCCAGCATCTCGCTCGTCAGCGTCGGCATGCTCATCGGCAACCAGGGCGCCCTCGGCAACCTGCTCAACGACGCCAACATCTACCACCGGCCCGAACTGGCCGTGAACTCCGTGCTGACCACCGCGGTCCTGGCCATCCTCGCCGACGCCGTGCTGATCCTCGTCCGCTTCCTGCTCACCCCCTGGATGCCCAGGAAGGGAGCCACCCGGTGAACGTGCTCCACTTCGTCCAGGCGTTCTTCAGCGACGGCGCCCACTGGCACGGCTACGACGGCATCCCCACCCGGGTCGCCGAGCACGTCGGCTACACCCTCGAGGCCCTGGCGATCGCCGCCGCCGTCGGCCTGCCCGTCGGCCTGGTCACCGGCCACACCGGGCGCGGCGGCAACGTGCTGGCACTGATCGCCACGGCGGGCCGGGCGCTGCCCAGCTTCGGTCTGCTGGTGCTGATGTTCATCTGGATCGGGTTCGGCATGATGTCGGTGATGATCCCGCTGGTGGTGCTCGCCGTGCCGCCGATCCTCGTCACCACCTACGAGGCGATCCGCTCGGTCGACCCGTCCCCGGTGGACGCCGCGCGGGGCATGGGGATGTCCGAGCCCCGGGTGCTGTTCCAGGTGGAGCTGCCGGTCGCGCTCCCGCTGATCCTGGGCGGCCTGCTCACCGCCACCGTCCAGATCGTCTCCACCGCCACCATCGCCGCCTACGTGAGCCTCGGCGGCCTCGGCCGGTTCATCATCGACGGCCTCTACCAGCGCAACTACGAGAAGGTCGTCGGCGGCGCCACCCTGGTGGCCGCCATGGCCCTCGCGAGCCTCGCCGTGTTCTGGGCGGTGTCCCGGATCGCGGTCTCGCCGGGGGTCCGCCGCAACGGCTGAGGCGGCGCGGGCCGAGGCCGTGACGGCCGGGGTCTCAGCTCTCGGTGCGGGACAGCGCCTGTTCGAGCACGACGAGCAGCGCGTCCCGCACCGAACCGCGCTCCCGGGCGTCGAAGACCAGGACGGGGACGCCCGGGGAGACGTCCAGGGCCCAGCGGACCTCCTCCAGGGAGTGCTCGACCTTCCCGTCGAAGGCGTTGACCGCCACCGCGAACGGGATGCCCTTGTGCTCGAAGTAGTCGACGGCCGCGTAGCAGTCGTCCAGGCGGCGCGTGTCGACGACGACGAGCCCGCCGACCGCGCCCTCCACGATGTCGTCCCACATGAACCCGAACCGCTCCTGCCCGGGCGTGCCGAACAGGTACAGCTTGAGCGTCGGGTCGATGGTGACGCACCCGAAGTCCATCGCCACCGTGGTGGTCGTCTTGGCGGGGGTGTGGGTGAGGTCGTCCACGCCCGCCGCGACCTCGGTGATGGCCGCCTCGGTGGTCAGCGGCTCGATCTCCGAGATGGAGCCGACGGTGGTGGTCTTGCCCACGCCGAAGCCGCCCGCGACCACCATCTTCACCGGCAGCGGCGGCCGTACGGCGGTGGGTGCGGCCGCGACCGGGGTGAGCGGTTCAGTCATGGTCACTCGGTACCCCTCGGGAGTCGGGGACGGCCCGCAGGCCGTCGATAACCCTGCGCAGGACGGAGGCGTCGTGGGCGGCCGCCACGTCGGGCAGGTGCACCGCGAGCTGCCCCGCCTCGTGCAGGTCCTCGGCCAGGACGCGGACCACGTTCAGGTGCAGCCGCAGCCGGGCCGCGAGTTCGGCGACCGACTGCGGCAGCCGGCAGGCCGCGACGATGTCGTGCCGCTCGAAGGAGAGCCGGCCGAGCGCGTCGAGACCGGCGGCGGAGGCCACCACCTGGGTCTCCAGCGGCAGCGCCCGGCCGGAGGCGGCGTCCGCCACCCGTCCGGCGGTGACCAGGAACGGCCTTACGGCGGAAGCCGGCCCGACCGGTTCGTGGCCCGGGGGCCGGGTGCCGTCCGCCATGGCGACGCTTCCCTCCTCAGCGGGCCGACGCGGCGCCGACGCTGTTCTTCAGCTCCAGCACCAGCTGCGGACTGAGCGCGGCCCCGGCCCGGTTGGCGAACACCGTCATCTCGTAGGCGATGTTGCCGAGCTTGGCGTCCTTGTCGGCGACCACACCGAGGACGGCGCCGCTGCCGATCGCGGAGACGATGACATGGCCGCCCTCCAGATCGATGATGACCTTGTTGAGGCCGCCCAGGCCGTAGTTGCCGGAGGCACCGGCGGCCAGGCTGGTGATGCCCGAGACGATCGCGGCGAGGCGTTCGGAGTGGGCGCGCTCGCGCAGCTCCGACACGGCGATCAGCAGCCCGTCGGAGGAGACGGCGATGGCGTCGACGACGCCCGCCGTCTCCGTCGCGAAACGATTCAGCAGCCAGGTGAAGTCGGCCGCGGCGGCCTGCAGGTCGGTGGGCGCGGGGCCGTCCGTCGGGGTGTCACCTGTCGACGTACTCACTGCTCGGCTCCTTCCGGAAGGTGGTTCTGGTCGTGCGCGGGGGTCGTGGGGTGCGCGGCGGGAGGCCGCGCGTGGGTGCCGGTGTCGCAGTCCCGGTGGGCGCGGGCCACCGCAGCCTCGAACTCCTCCAGTTCGCTGCGCTCCGCCTCCGCGTCCCGGGCACGGGCCGCCTGCGGCACGACCTGCGCCGCCCCGACGGTGGTACGCAGCGTGGCCCCGCGGACCCTGCGGCGCAGCGGGCGGCCGCCGCCGTCGGGGGCGGCCTGCCCTGGCAGCGCGATGCCGGCGGGTCCGGGGCGGGAGGCGCCGGGGGCGGCGGCCTCAAGGGCCGTGGCCTCGGGGGCGAGTGCCTTGGTG
>NZ_JAJSZC010000317.1:0-6960 GCF_036815105.1 Streptomyces sp. IBSBF 3136 | reverse complement strand
CGCGGTTTTGTGTCCGGGCCTGGGCCCCGGCCCGGGGTGGGGGGGGGGCCGGGGGGGGGGCGGGGGGGGGCGCCGGCGTGGGCGCCGTCCGCTCCTCCTGGAGCCCCCGCATGAGCACCGCGTACCCGAGCCCGGCCGCCGTCCCCACGACCGCGCACATCCCCCACAGCCACTCCGCGCCGAACCGGTCGATGACGGCGCCGGACATCAGCGGGGCGATCAGGGCCGCGACGGACCACGACAGGGTGTACACGCCCTGGTAGCGCCCGCGCCCGTGCACCGGCGAGAGCGCGACGACGAGCCCGGTCTGCGTCGGGGCGTTGACGATCTCGGCGAGCGTCCACACGCACACGGTGAGCGCGAACACGCCGACCGACCCGGCGAAGGCGGTGAGCCCGAAGCCGTACCCGGCGAGGACGGACGACACGACCAGCAGCCGGCGCGGATCGCGGTGCTCGATGAAGCGGGTGACCGGGATCTGCAGGGCGACGATCAGGAAGCCGTTGACGGCGATGGCGAGGCCGTAGTCGGCGGGCGAGAACCCGGCGCGGCCCATGGCCACCGGCAGTCCGACCGAGCCCTGCTGGAAGACGAGGGCGACCAGGAAGCACAGCCCGACGACGGCCATGTACCGCCCGTCGCGCAGCACCGTACCGAGTCGGACGTCGTCCCCCGCCTGCTTGGCCGTGGCCGTGGGCCGCGACTCGGGCAGCTTGAGGAAGACGACGATCGCGCAGGCCAGGGTCATGCCGGCCTCGATGAGGAACCCGGTGAGGTAGCTGTACTGGGCGATGAACCCGGCGCCCATGGACGAGACGGCGAAGCCGAGGTTGATGGCCCAGTAGTTGAGCGAGAAGGCCCGCACCCGGTCCTCGGGCCGGACGATGTCCGCCAGCATCGCCTGCACGGCGGGCCGGGAGGCGTTGGATGCCATGCCGACGAGGAAGGCGACGGCGGCGATGGCGACCGGGTCGTGCATGAAGCCGAGCAGCGCGACGGAGCCGGCGGTGGCGGACTGCGCGATCAGCAGGGTGGGCCGCCTGCCGAGCCGGTCGGCCATCACCCCGCCGCCCAGCGAGGAGACGACCCCGCCGAGCCCGTGCAGGGAGGCGACGAGACCGGCGTAGGTGGCGGAGTAGCCGCGGTCGAACGTCAGGTAGAGCGCCATGAAGGTGGCGACGAAGGCGCCCAGCCGGTTGACGAGGGTGCTGGTCCACAGCCACCAGAACTCGCGGGGGAGCCCGGAGACGGTCTCCCGTGCGGCACGTCTGAGACGGGCTTCGGACATGACAGGACCCCCACGGAGATGTACGACGTGACGCGCGGCGAGATGTACGACGGTGTAAGCGGCCAATGCGGCCTCTGGAACTTACAAGCGGGGGGTCGGCCGGGGCCACTCAATTAGCAGATGACGTCAACTGTCCGGCTGCTGGGCGGCCGCGCTGGGGGCCGAATGCGTCGATTACGCTCTGAGGCATGGCCGACGCACCGTACAAGCTGATCCTCCTCCGCCACGGCGAGAGCGAGTGGAACGCGAAGAACCTGTTCACCGGCTGGGTGGACGTCAACCTCAACGAGAAGGGCGAGAAGGAGGCGGTCCGCGGCGGTGAGCTGCTGAAGGACGCCGGCCTGCTCCCCGACGTGGTCCACACGTCCCTCCAGAAGCGCGCGATCCGCACCGCGCAGCTCGCCCTCGAGTCCGCGGACCGCCACTGGATCCCGGTCCACCGCAGCTGGCGTCTGAACGAGCGCCACTACGGCGCCCTCCAGGGCAAGGACAAGGCGGCCACGCTGGCCGAGTTCGGCGAGGAGCAGTTCATGCTCTGGCGCCGCTCGTACGACACCCCGCCGCCCCCGCTTTCGGACGACTCCGAGTTCTCCCAGGCGCACGACGCACGCTACGCGACGATCCCGCCGGAGCTGCGCCCGCGCACGGAGTGCCTGAAGGACGTCGTCGTCCGCATGCTCCCGTACTGGTACGACGGCATCGTCCCCGACCTCCTGACCGGCCGCACGGTCCTCGTCGCCGCCCACGGCAACAGCCTGCGCGCCCTGGTCAAGCACCTGGACGGCATCTCGGACGCCGACATCGCGGGCCTGAACATCCCCACGGGCATCCCGCTCTACTACGAGCTGGACGCCGACTTCAAGCCGGTCACCCCCGGCGGCAAGTACCTCGACCCGGAGGCCGCGGCGGCGGCGATCGAGGCGGTCAAGAACCAGGGCAAGAAGAAGTAGACGCCCACGAGTAAGCCCCCTGCCTGCGGTTTCTCCGCTGGGAGGGGGCTTTTCTCTTGCCCTGGGCCCTCTCTGGGCTGTCAGGGGGACTGCGGGGCGGGAGTGCATGCTGCTTCCTGGGCTGCCATGACCTCGTCGCCGTACTCAAAGGCCCATGCGCCGACGGCGTCGATGGGCACCAGCAAGCTCCGGCCCAGAGCAGTGAGTCGGTACTCGACCCGTGATGGCGCCTCGGGGTGTGCCTGCCGGTCGACCAGTCCGTTGAACTGCAGCCGTCGCAGAGTCTCGGTGAGGACCTTGGCGTCCAGGCAATCGCACCTCCCGCCGGCCTATGCGGCCGGACCGAGCAACCAGGAAACGGAAGGCGACACGGGGGCTTTCCGTTAGGAGTTCTCAGAGGCGGTAGCCGATGGGGCACGAGGGGGAGCAGCGGGGATGCCAGGCCTTGGCGTCTGTCAGGTCAGCGGAAGGCCGGCTCAGCGGCAACCCGCGTACGCGATCTTCCGAACTGGCTGTGCGGATCACCTCGGCATCAGTGCGCGAGGACCGACGCGACAGCCCCACAAGGAAGAACCCGAGGGAAGTGACGGGTCCCAGCAACTCCGGGAGTCCGAGCGTGCCGCGCTTCTCGAAGCCGTGTCCGGCTCCGTTAGGGTGCGCCGAATGGACGGCAGCACTTCGCGGCAGCACTCAACGGCGACTCAGACCCTGTACTTCCATCGTGACTATCTCGATGCAGTACGCGCCGAGCAGAAGACGACCACGGTACGTTTCCGTGACCCGGTGGAGACGGGCCCGGTGAACCTGGTGTTCGAGTTGGACGACGAGGTGGCACTACCGGCTGTCGTCACGCAGGTCACTGCCAAGACGATTGCCCAGCTGAGCGAGTCGGACGCCCGAGCGGACGGCTTCCGTGATCTCGCCGAGCTTCACGACAGACTGCGGTTTCACTACCCCCAGATCGAGCCGACCGACACCATCGCCATCGTGCACTTCCGGTTGGCGAAATAAGTGAGTGACCTCAGGCATCGACCGGAGTGACTCCCCGCACGATCACGCCGCTTCGGGACGTGGGCGGCCAGGACGGCCTGGGGGGAAGGCGCACCCCACTTTCACTGGGTTGTATCACCGGCCGCCGCGGCCGGGCGGAGGTGCGCACGGCGACGGGCTGTTCTAGCGTCGTAGGGGGAGGGGAGATGCTGCCGGGCCCTGGGTCGCCGGGGCGGGGCTCCGCTCGCACACCGCCACGCTCGCTGCTCGGCGCCTTGAATCCGCGAGTCCCGACCACCCCCGGAGAGTAGGTGGCTCCCATGCGCCCATCGTCTCGCGCAGCCGGTCTCCTCACCGGTCTAGCCCTCGCGCTCGGCGCGGTCCTCGCCGCCCCCGCCGCCCATGCGGATATCCCGGCTTGCACGAAGCTGGTCCAGGGGGCGGGCGTCGAAGTCTCGGATGCCGTCAGAACGGCGTGTACCCAAGGTGTGCACAATGACCTGCAAGGCTGTGTGAAGGGCCTGACCGAGGCCGGCGTGCCGGGCGGCGCAGCGACCGGTGCCTGCCGGCTGGCGGCCGACCCCCCGAGGTGATGAGCGCACGCTGACAACGGCCTGCTCACGAGAAGTCAGTGGGCGTCAGCGCCGGGCCGTCCCTGGGCCGTACGAGGTCGCTCGACAGTGGCCGATGACGACCAACGACGGCGACCAGGCGCGACTGACTTCTCGACGAGATCGGGACGACGGCAGTCGCGTCGCTTCTCGTGATCGCTGGGACGGACGCATTCGCACTGCCCTCCAGGTGGACGGTCGGCTTGGTGACGCCCCGAGGCCGCCTCGCGGGTTTGAGCCCGGTGTCGCGACTGAAGAACCTGGCGAAGAGTCGTGTCCTACCGGCTCGAGGCGCGGCCAACCGCCCCCGCTACGTCCTACTTCTCCTCCGGCTCCCAGGCGCGGAGCAGGTCGAGCAGCCCTGCGTCTCCGTCAACGTGCAAGGAGTCGGCCTGGATCCGGTCGTACAGGTAGAGGACCAGCTCACTGGCCGTGCCGTGGACGGAGGCGCCGGCTGCGTCCGAGTCCTCGCCGGTCGCGGCGGTGGGCGCGGGGATGCGGGTGGTGCGTGCGCCGTCGCCGTCGACGGTGAGGCGCCAGGAGCGGCCCTCGGCGGCGTGGAAGTCGAAGGCCGTGGGCTTGTGCGGCCAGGCACTCGGGGTTGCGCAGACGGTGAACAGGAACTCCTCCACACCGTCGAGTGCCAGCTCGACCGGCAGCGGCTGCGGGGCGCCCCCGGCGAGCTGGGCGTCGTAGGTGTGCACCGCGGTCTCCTGGACCCGGTGCCGGGCGGTGCCGCCGGCGGTCTGCGGTGACTGCGACGCGGGCCACCACGTCCAGCAACCGCTCTCCGGTCCCGCCGCGCGCAGGGCGCCCAGCAGAAGCTGCGTCGACGCGTCCAGCCAGGCCAGCAGGGCCTCACGCTCCTGCGGCACTTCCAGCGCGGCGCGCGCGGCGACGGCCTCGGCCGGGGGCGCGTCGGCGGGCCCCGCGCCGACGATGGCGGCCCAGAAGCGGTCTCCCCCGCCCAGGTGCTTCACCAGATCGAACAGCGTCCACCCAGGGCAGGTCGGCACCTGTGCGTCGAGACCGGGCGCGGCGGCTACCACGGCGCGGAAGGCGGTCGACCGTTCATCGATCAGTCGCAACAGGTCGGGGAACTCAAGATTCTCTTCCACGCCGGATGTCTATCACCGTGCTCCGGTGATCGGACAGCGATTTTCACAGCCGCCGCCGGTTGGCCATTGCGGACGTCCTCGCCTCCCACCGCTCGGGTGCCAAGCTGCGCACTGCTGCGAGGACGCTGGTCGTGGCGGTACGACAGGCGTCGCTCTCACGGGCTTGTGGGACGTGCCGAGCGCGCGGCCCTTGGAGGTCGGACGGGCAGTGGCGGGCGGGGCCGGGAGGGTGGTCGACGAGGTCGGAGACTGTCCTTCCGCCGGCTGGGCTCGGCGTCGTGGGCGGAACAGCCGGAGCCCGCTTTGCTCCAGACCCGACCGTGGCTCGACCGAACCGGACGGGACGGGCACGGCTGAGCCCCCTCGCCGGTCGGGAGGGGGCTCAGGTGCGGACAGCGGTCAGACCGTCGCCGGTGGGATGCTCTGGTCGTACTGGAAGACGTTGCGCGGGTCGTACTTCGCCTTGATCCTGCGCAGGCGGCTGTAGTTGGGGCCCCAGTAGGCGGTCTCCCAGTCCTGCATTCCGATGTTCGGCACGTTGACGTAGGCGCCGTCCACGTACGGGCGCAGGGCCTGGCTGAACTCGGCGATCCAGGCCTGTGCCCGCGGCGTGAGCGGGTCGCAGACGCCCGGCTGGTCGCTGCGCTTGCCCCAGCCGACGCCGGGTTCGGCGTAGAAGAGCGCGTCGCGGTGCGGGAAGGCCGTACCGCCGCGAGGGGGCTTCCTGACCGACCCGCCGAAGGCCTGGACGAAGTAGTTGGTGTCGTCCGTGGGGGCGTCGTCGATGTACGACTTGACCACCTGGATCGCCTTGGCCGGGAACGGCTTCCTGGCGAACTGCGAGTAGAACTTCCAGTTCGCGGGTTCGACCTCGGTCGGGATCTGGAATCCCGCGTACACGTCGCCCCAGTTGCCCACCTGCGTCTCGACCTTGGGGCTGCCGATCCTGAGGAGCGGGGCCAGCAGCTTCTTCGCCTCCGCCGGTGTTCCCTCCGGGAGGACCCCGAACAGCAGGATCTGGTTACGGTGCGCCTCGAGTTGGGTGCCGAGGCGGTCGTCGGTGTACGGCGCGGTGCGCTGGTAGGCCTCGAAGAGCCTGGGCAGGTCCCTGGTGCCGTCCCATGTGGCCTGGAGGTACGTGACGCTCTTGAGCGGGGCCAGCTTGTAGGTGAGCGAGGTGACGATCCCGAAGTTGCCGTTGCCCGCTCCGCGCAGCGCCCAGAGCAGGTCGGAGTGGTGGTCCAGGTCGACCTTGATGACCTTGCCGCACTCGTCGCCCTCCGCGACGACGATCTCGGCGCCGATCAGGCTGTCGCAGGCCATGCCGAGCCAGCGCGTGAGGAAGCCGAACCCACCGCCGAGCGTGGCGCCGGACAGGCCCACGCTGCCCTCGGTCCCCGTCGTCACCGCGAAGTTCTGCTTCGCGAGCGTCGTCACCGCTTCCAGCTGGTTGAGTCCGGCGCCGACCGTCGCGATGCGAGCGGTTCTGTCGATGTGGACCGACTTCAGCTCACTGATGTCGATCACAAGGCCGCTGTCGACGTTCGACCAGCCTTCGAGACTGTGGCGGCCGCTCCGGATCCGCAGCGCGACGTCGTTCTGCCGCGCCCAGGTCAGGGCGTTGACCACGTCCTGGGTGTTCTGGGCGAAGACGATGACCAGCGGGTAGTGGGAGAAGAGCTGGTCCCAGCCCAGGCGCGCGTCCGTGTAGCCGGGGTCCTCGGGACGGACGATCCGGCCGGTCAGCTTGGCCGGCCTGCACCTCCCCGCGCTCATCCCGTTCCCGGCCGCCCCGGCCACGGTGCTCGCGTCGCTCCCGGCCGCCCCGGTCGCGGCGCTCGCACCGGGGGCCGCGGGGGGGGGCGCGGCCCCCCCCCCCCCCCCGGGGGGCCCCGCGGGGGGGGGGGGGGGGGGGCCCCCCCCGGCGCCCCCCCCCCGCGGGCCCCGCCCGTCCCGTTTTCGCCACTCCGGGTGAAAGTCTTAGGCCCCTGTCAGACCCCCGC
>NZ_JAJSZC010000316.1:0-7327 GCF_036815105.1 Streptomyces sp. IBSBF 3136 | reverse complement strand
CGCCCGGGGGGGGGGGGGGGGGGGGGGGGGGGGGGCCCGGGCCGGGCTCGGGAGCGAAGGGTGCGGCCGGGGCGGTGGCCGGGGCGGTGACAGTGGTGGCGGTGGCGTCACCAGGAGCCGCGGGCGCGGGCGTAGCCCTGGCGGGCGGGGGCGATGATCTCCTGGGCCACCGCCCAGGCGTCGGAGACAACGCGTTCGCGCGGGGGGTGCGGGGACTGGGCGACGGCCTGTGCGGTGACCGCCCAGACGGCCGCGGTCGCCATGGTGTCGCGCACGCCCCGGGCGACCCGGGCGTCGGGGTGGGCGAACACCTCGGGCGACAGCGGGTGTTCGTAGACCTGGCGGACCCAGGTGCCGATCCGCAGCCGCTCGCGGGCCTCCCAGCCGCCGGGGGCGGAGGGACCGGGGTCGATGCGGTCGACGGCCTCGGCGAGGGTGTCGAAGTAGGCGGTCAGCTCGCGCGCCGTCAGCGGCGCCGCGGGAGCGGGGACGGTGTGTGCGGTCATGGCGGTCATGGCGGTCACGGCGGTCATGGTGGGCCGCTTCCTTTCCTGGTCGGTGGGTCGGCGCGGATGCCGGGGGCGGCGGGTGCTCAGACCGGCGGGTGCAGATGCACCGCGCCGCGGGCGGCCGGCCCCGCCGGGCGGGCCAGGGCGACCGCGAGGCGGTCGGACAGGTGCAGGTCCTGCACGGTCCAGGCGGTGGCGCGGCCGTCGGCGAGGTGCGTGACGCGGACCGGTCCGGTCCGCTCCGGGAGGGTCTCCAGGCGGCCCAGTTCGGTGCCGGCCAGGCCCACCCCGACCGCCTTGACCACGGCCTCCTTACGGGTCCACACCTTGTGGAAGGCGCGCTGCCGGTCCGTGTCGGCACCGAGCGCGCGCAGATGGCCGCGCTCGGCGCTGGTGAGCACGGTGTCGGACAGCAGGGCCTCCCGCACCGGCCGCAGCGCCTCCGCGTCGACGCCTATGGCGGTGCCGGCGCCGACGGCGAAGACACCCCAGCCGGCCGTCCGGCTCAGGCTGATCGCGAGCGGCACGGCCGGGCGCAGCACCTGCGGGGGGCCGTGGCCGTCCGAGCCGCAGCCCGGGCAGCGCCGGCGGCCCAGGTCGACGTCGGCGGCGGTGGTGCCGAGGAGCTGACCGAGCGCGCGCCGGGCACCGGCCCGGGTGTGCACGAACTCGGCCGCGTCCCGCTCGGAGAGCATGCCGAGCGCCCGCCGGAACTCCCCGGTGGCCAGCAGCCGCAGGTCGGCCGGGTCGACCCGGCCGGGTGAGCGCCACCACCACACGTGGGCCTCCCCGCGGGCGATGAGCCGGTCCACCTCGGGGAACACGATTTCCTCGCCTCCTTGACGCATCAGCAATCACTCCCGCTTTTCCTGGAGACGCCGGACGGAACCGTCCGGCCTTTTTGCCGGACTTCTGCGAGGCCAGGTTCCGCCCGCCCGCTATTTCCCCCCTATACGGCGTTGACGGCCCTTTTCCATAGGGTCGCGATAGGCGCTGCCCGGAAACTTTTCCGAGCAATGCCGTCGACCTGAGGACAACGCTGTGACGCAGATAGAGATTCTGGCTCCGGCCGCGGAAAGCACGGTGACCGCACATGAACTCACCGCAGCGGAGCAGACCGGACTGATCGCGCTGGCCGGCCGGCTGACCGGCCCGCGGCACCCGCTCATCGACGCCCCCGGCTGGCTGGCCGCGGCCCGCGAGGCGACCTCGCTGCTGCCCCGGCGGCTGCTCGGGACGCTGCGCGCGTTCCGCCACGACCCGGGTCCGGACGGGGTGCTGCTGCTGCGCGGCGTGCCGGTGACGGCGGGCGAACCGCTGCGGCCGACGCCGGGCGTGCCGAATTCCGTCGAGCATGTGCCGACCGCGGCGGCCGCCGCCATCGTCTCGGTGATGCTGCAACTCGGTGAGGTCATCGCCTTCCGGAACGAGAAGAACGGCGCCCTGGTGCAGAACGTGGTGCCGGTTCCCGGAAAGGAGGATTCACAGAGCAACGCCGGTTCGGTGCTGCTGGAACTGCATGTGGAGAACGCCTTCCACGACAACCGCCCCGATTACGTGGGCCTTCTGTGCATGCGTGAGGACCCGACGGGCGACGCCAGGCTGTGCACGTCGTCGATCCGCCGGGTGCTGCCGTTGCTGGCCGAGGGGACGCGGCGCGTGCTGGGCGAGCCGCGGTTCCTGACCGAGCCGCCGCCCTCGTTCGGGGCCCTCGGCGGGGTGCGGTCGGCGCACCCGGTGCTGCTGGGCGATCCGGACGACCCCAACGTGCTGGTGGACTTCGCCGCCACGCACCCGCTGGACGAGCGGGCGAAGGAGGCGATGGCGGAGCTGCGCGAGGCGTTCGTGGCGACGATGGCCGCGCACCGGCTGCGGGTGGGTGACCTCGCCGTGGTCGACAACCGGGTGGCGGTGCACGGCCGTACCTCCTTCACCCCGCGCTACGACGGTGAGGACCGCTGGCTGGAGCGGGTCTACGCCCACCTGGACAACCGGCGCAGCCGGGTGGACCGGCGGCACGGCGGCGCCGTGCTCGACTGAGGTGCGTCCCGGACCGGTTGAAGGGCCGGCCCCCACGAGGGGCCGGCCCTTCAGGCGTGGTCACCGGTCACTGCCGGGCGCCGATGACGTCCGCGGGCCGCCCGGTCAGCGCCAGCCGGCCCGGGATCACGGTGGCCAGCAGGGCCAGCACACCGCCGAAGCCGAGGACGGCGAGATAGGTCAGCGGGGCCACGGAGGGCGCCGCCGCGCCGGTCATGCCGATGCTGAACGCGGTGAGCACGGCGTAGGCGATACCGGTGCCGAGTGCGGCGGCGACGAGGACGACGATGCCGGCCTCGATCCGCAGCATGCCCATGACCTGGCGCCGGGTGGTGCCGACCAGGCGCAGCAGGGCGAACTCGCGCAGCCGGTCGGAGACCGACATGGCGAGCGTGTTGACGACGGCGATCGCCGTGAACGCGATGATCAGGCCCATGGCGACGTAGTTGACCTCGGCGTTGTTCTGCTGCACCTCGGCCTGCAGGTCCTCGACCTGGGCGCGGTCGAGCACGCCCACCCCGGGGAAGTGCCCGACGGCCTTCTGCAGTTGCTCGCGCCCTGCCTTGCCGTCGCCGCTGGTGCGCACCAGCACGGAGGAGGCGAGCGGGTTGTCGACGTGCCGGGCGACCAGTGCGTGGCTCATGGTCAGGTCACCGAAGCCGAGGCCGCGGGCGTAGACGGCGGCGACCTTCAGGTTGACGACGGTCCCGTCGCCGAGGGTCACCTTCATCGTGTCGCCGGGCTTCTTGCCGAGGTGGTCGGCGGCGACCTCGCTGACCGCCACGCTGCCGTCGCCGAAGCCGTTCAGCGTGCCCTTGGTGACGTCCGGGTCCCAGGTCTCGCGCAGCCCCTGGGCGGACAGTCCCTGAGCCGGGTACTTGTCGAGCCCGATCCGCACGGAGGTCCGTACGACCTCGGTGACGGCGGTGACGCCGGGGGTGTGGCGCAGGGCGGCGGTCGCCTGCTCCGGCACGCCCGGTCCGGCCGAGGCCACCACCCAGTCCGCCTTGTTGCCGTCGCGGGCCTGGGCGGTCGCGGCGTCGCCCATGGTGGTCTGCACGAAGAACACCGTGCAGGCCATGCCGATCAGCAGCGCCAGCGGGGTGATCGCGGAGGCCATCCGCTTGGTGTTGGCGCGGACGTTGGCGGTGGCGAGGTGGCCGGCCACCCGGGAGGCACGCAGCGGCACCCCGAGCAGGGCGACGGCGACGCGGGCGATGAGCGGGCCGAGCAGCGACACCGCGACCGCGAGCACCACGACCGTCAGGAAGGTCACGGGCGTGGAGGCGGGTTCGGTGTCGAGCACGCTGAGCACCACGAGCAGCACGATGCCGCCGGCCAGCGTGAGGACACCGGACAGGGTCCGGCCCCAGGCGAAGCCCGGCCGCTCGACCGCGGACTCGGCGAGCGCCTCGGCGGGCCGGATGCGGGCGGTGCGCCGCGCGGAGATACGGGCCGCGGCCCACGCGCCGAGCAGCGCGGCTCCCACCGCGGCGAAGAACGGGAAGACGCTGAAGGTCACCTGGAGGGTGTCCGGGATCGCCTTGAAGTCGACGAACTTGGCGTGCAGCCAGTAGGCGATGGGCAGGCCCAGCACGGAGCCGGTGACACCGGCCAGCAGGCCGACGATGAGCGCCTCCCGGCCGATCAGCTGCCGGATCTGCTTGGGGGTGGCGGCGATGGCGCGCAGCAGCGCCAGCTCCCGGTAGCGCTGCTGGATGGACAGCGCGAAGGTGCCGACGACGACGAGGATGGCGACGAGCAGCGAGGTGCCGCCGATGGCACCGCCCATGGACACGAGCTTGATCCGGGCCTTGGCGGCGTCCAGGAACTCCACCGGTCCGCGGTCGCCGCCGGTGGCCACCTGGGCGGTGGTGCCGCTGAGCGCCTTGCGCACCTGGTCGGCGAGCTGTCCGGCGGAGACGCCCTGCCTGGGCAGCACGCCGATCGCGGACACCTGTCCGTCGTGGCCCGACAGCCGGGTGGCCTCGTCGGTGGAGAAGAACAGCGAGGACTGCTGCTTCAGGTCGCCGTCGGCCGGGGCCGCGATGCCGGTCACGGTGTAGGCGCGCGGGGCGTCGGTGGACTGCACGGTGAGCTTGGCGCCGGGCTTGAGGCCGGTGCGGGAGGCGAGTTCGCGGTCCACGACGACGTCGCCGGCGGCGCCGGGCGCGTGTCCGGCGACGAGCTTGAACGGGGTCAGGGCGGCCGAGGTCCAGGCGTGCCCGTAGGAGGGCTTGCCGTCGACACCGGGGACGACCTGCCCCTGGGGGCTCACCGCGTAGGCGGGGAAGGTCAGTTCGGGAACGACGGACCGGGCGCCGGGCACGGAGCGGAGCTTGTCGACCGTGTCGGCGGGCAGCCACACGCGTTCGGCGAGCGGCTTCGCCTTGTGCTTGACCTTGGTCTTGCCCTTCTTGTGCTTGATCGTGGTCTGGTGGACGTTCTGGTCGCCGCCGACGATGACCGGCGCGCCGGAGTACCGCTCGGTGCCGATGGTGCCGCGCAGGCCGGTCTCCAGCAGGATGCCGCACGCGGTGACCAGCGCGGCGGCGCACATCAGCGCGAGGAACGCGCCGATGAAGCCGCCCTTGCGGGCCTTGAGGGTCTGGAAGGCGTAGCGCAGCATCAGGCCCACGCTCCCAGGTGTGTCATCCGGTCGGCGACGCGCTCGGCGGTCGGGGCGTGCATGCGGTCGGCGATGCGTCCGTCGGCCAGGAACAGCACGGTGTCGGCGTAGGACGCGGCGACCGGGTCGTGGGTGACCATGACGACGGTCTGGCCGGTCTCGTCGACACAGTTGCGCAGCAGGGAGAGGATCTCCTTGGCGGTGACGGTGTCGAGGGCACCGGTGGGCTCGTCGCCGAAGATGACGTCGGGCCGGGTGATCAGGGCGCGGGCGATCGCCACGCGCTGCTGCTGGCCGCCGGAGAGTTCGGCGGGGCGGTGGGCGGCGCGGCCGCCGAGGCCGACGCGCAGCAGGATGTCCTCGAGCCACTGGTTGTCCAGGCGGGAGCCGGACAGGCGCAGCGGCAGCTCCACGTTCTGCCGGACGGACAGGGCGGGTACGAGGTTGAACGCCTGGAAGACGAAGCCGATGCGCTCGCGGCGCAGCTTGGTCAGCTGGGTCTCGTTCATCCCGCCGAGCTCGGTCTCACCGATGAAGGCCCTGCCGGACGACGGCTTGTCCAGGCCGGCGGCGCAGTGCAGGAAAGTCGACTTGCCGGAGCCCGACGGCCCCATGACGGCGGTGAAGGAGCCGCGGGCGATGTCCACGGTGACCCCGTCGAGGGCCCGGACACCGCGGCCGCCGCGGCCGTAGACCTTGGTGACCTCCTCCAGTCGCAGCGCGGCTTGGCTCCGGGCTCCCGTGCCGCCGCGCGGCTGGGTGTTGGTCCTCTCGGTCCTCATGCGTGACCAGTCCTCTCCATCCATCGTCGTGGGGGTCGTCAGCGACCTCCGCCGGCTGCGGAGGAGCATCGGGACGAACGTGGCCGGGCGATCTATATCGGGGCTATGGTCCCGGAGGCGATGGGGAGTCGGCGGTCGATTTTCGGCCTGCGGCAGCTCGGGCGGGGGCCGGAGGGAACGTTTCCTCTGTGCCACACCCCCCGCTACCTGCCCTTCCGTCCCGCCCGGTGGGCGCCGCTCGGCTCTCCGGCGGCGCCCGGGGGCCGGGAGTCGAAGGGCAGGCGCCCCGTTTCCGAGGGGCGGATCCGCCTGGCGGACGGCGCCGGGGGGCGAGGCGCCTGGCGGGGCGGACCGGGTGGGTGCGGATGCCTACGGCGGATCGGGACCGGACGGCCGGGTGCTCCGGGCGAGCCGTCCGTCCGGTGAGCGGAATGTCCGGGGTCGGGTGGCCCGGCGAGCGGGCGCGTCGGGCGTCCCGCCCGGTGGTTGAGCCCGCATGGCCGGGAGCCGGCGGCCGAAGGCCGGGTGACCGAGCCGCCCGCCGGATGACCGGGAGCCGGGCGACCGCGGCCGGGCGACCGCGGCCGGAGGACCAAGGGCCGGAGGACGAAGGGCCGGAGGACGAAGGGCCGGACGACCAGAGGCCGGAGGACCAGGGGCCGGACGACCAGAGACCGGAGGACCAGAGACCGGAGGACCGGGGGCCGGAGGACCAGGGACCGGACGACCAGAGACCGGACGACCAGAGACCGGAGGACCAGAGACCGGAGGACCGGGGGCCGGAGGGCCAGGGACCGGAGGACCGGGGGCCGGAGGGCCAGGGACCGAAGGACCGGGGGCCGAAGGACCAGAGACCGAAGGACCGACGGCCGAAGGACCAGGGACCGAAGGACCGACGGCCGAAGGACCAGAGACCGAAGGACCGACGGCCGAAGGACCAGAGACCGAAGGACCGGGGGCCGAAGGACCAGAGACCGAAGGACCGGGGGCCGAAGGACCAGAGACCGAAGGACCGACGGCCGGAGGCCGGAGGGCCAGGGACCGAAGGACAGGGACCGGATGACCAAGGGCCGGACAACCAGGGGCCGGAGGNACCGACGGCCGGAGGCCGGAGGGCCAGGGACCGAAGGACAGGGACCGGATGACCAAGGGCCGGACAACCAGGGGCCGGAGGGCCAAGGGCCGGACAACCAGGGGCCGGAGGGCCAAGGGCCGGAGGACCAGGGGCCGAGGAACCGGGGACCGAAGAACCGGCGGCCGGAGGACAGAGACCGAAGAACCGACGGCCGGAGGCCGGAGGGCCAGGGACCGAAGGACAGGGACCGGATGACCAAGGGCCGGACAACCAGGGGCCGGAGGACCAGGGG
>NZ_JAJSZC010000315.1:0-7093 GCF_036815105.1 Streptomyces sp. IBSBF 3136 | reverse complement strand
CCCCCAGCCTCCCCCACGCTCGGCTTCGCTCGCGCGGGGGGACCCCCGTCGCGCCCGCTCTGCGTGCCCTCGACGACGCCCTGCTGCGTGCCGTGGACGTCTTCGACCGCGCCGAAGGCGACGAGCAGCGGCTGTTCGCCCGGCGGCGCGGCGCAAGGGCAGCCGTCCGGGCCGCGTTCGGCACCGGCGGGCGGGAGTACGGGCTGCGCGTCGCCCTGTGTTTCGGGGCGGGTGCCGCCGTCGCCCAGGCCCTGCACCACACCCGCTGGTACGGCCAGCATCAGCACTGGTATTGGCTGCCCGCCACCGCCGTCTTCCTCGTCAAGCCCGACCTGGGGCCGCTCGCCTCCCGTGTGCTGGCCCGTGCGGCCGGAACCGTCCTGGGCGCCCTGGTGTTCGCCGTCTTCGCCGCGCTGCTGCCGCGGCCGGAGGGGCTGATCGTGCTGGTGGCGGTGTGCGGGGCGCTCGTCCCGGTCTCCACCCGCAACTTCGCCGCCCTCACCACCGTGTGCACCGTTCTGGTCCTCGCCCTGGTCATGGTCGGCGGCGAGGCGCAGGCATCCGTCAGCCGGATCGGGGAGACGCTGCTGGCCTGCGCGATCGCGCTGATCGTGGGACACCTGCCGATGCCGGGGAAGCGGGGCGGCGGGGTACGGGCCAGGCTGGCCGCGGCCGGGGACGCCGCGCACGCCTACCTGGTGCACGTCCTGGGTGAGTCCGGCGACCGCGCCGAACGCTGGGTGCTGCGCCGAGAGGCGTACCGCACCCTGGCCGAGGCCCGCACCGCGATCGCGCTCGCCGCCGCCGAACTGCCCGCCCTCGCCCGGCACACGGAGGGCACGGACGGTGTCGCGGCCGTCCTCGAAGACCTCGTCGACACCACCACCGCCTGCGCCGTCCACCTCGACGACACCGGCCGCCTCACCCCACGTCACGCCAGGCAACTGGAAGAGCTGCTGGACGAGTTGGAGCGGCGCAGGGAGCGGGTGGGGCTGCCCGCCGCCGAGCAGCCGCCCAAGAGCCGGCGCACGGCTGCCGCGTAGACCCCACGTGGGCGGCGGCCGGCCCCGGCGGGGCTCCCGGACGCGGCTCGGGGGAGTGCGTGCCAATGCCCTCTCCGGCGGCGTCCGAAAAAATCCCGGACGGGACGCCGTACTCCGATGAGTTCCGCCCGCGCCGACGGTCACCACTGCGCACCGGCCGTCGGACAGGAGGACCCATGTCACTTCCGGAGATCGTCACGCGTGAGCAGTGGCGCGTGGCGCGCGAGGAGTTGCTGCGCAAGGAGGAGACGGTCAGGCGGGCGCGGGACCTGCTGAGCGCCGAACGGCGGCGGCTGCCCATGGTCGAGGTCGACCCGGAGTACGTCTTCGAGGGCGGCGACGGCAAGGCCACCCTCCTCGACCTCTTCGAGGGACGCACCCAGCTCGTCGTCCACCACTTCATGTTCGCGCCCGAGTGGGAGACGGGCTGCCCGTGTTGCGCGGCCTTCCTCGACCAGGTCGGCCATCTGGCTCATCTGCGCGCCCGCGACACGTCGTTCGCGGCCGTCTCCCGCGCCCCCTTCACCCGGATCCTGCCGTTCAAGGCACGGATGGGCTGGGCGGTGCCCTGGTACTCCTCCTTCGACAGCGACTTCAACCGTGACTTCGAGGCCACCGTGGAGCGTGCCGGGGAACCGGCCGAGCGGCCGGGCCTCAGTTGCTTCCTGCGGGACCGCGACCAGGTCTTCCACACCTACTCGGTCCACGACGACGGACTCGACGGGCTCGGCGCCACCGCCGGTCTGCTCGACCTCACGGCACTCGGCCGCGAGCCGCGCAGCGCCGAGCCGATCCGGTACCACGACGAGTACGACGACTGAGTCGCCTCCTACGGCCCAGGCGTGAGACGCGTGTGACGCCTGAGACGTACGGTCGCGAAACGGTCGCTGAACGTATGGTTCGTGTCCCAAGGTGAACGGATTCTCACCGTCCGCGCTGAGAGGGTGTCAATACTGTCTCAGTAAGGTCACCGGGCGAGCCGTTTCCCCTCTTCAGAGCGTTAACTCCTTCAAGTACAACGCTTCTGGAGGTGCGAGATGGTGAACGGGCGAACAGTGCTCGAGCGCTTTTCCGCAGGGGGACCGCGCGGCTCGTGGCCCGCGGAGGAGTTCGCGCACGCGCGGCGTCTCGAAGGCCTGCCCGCCGAGGTCGTCATGGACCTCGCCACGGACACGTTCCTCGTCATCGTGCGCGGCGGCGACGGCATCGAGTGAGACCGCACCCGATCGGGCCGCAGCGACAGGGGCCCGATCGGCGGCTGGCCCGCAGCCCGATCGGGGAGGATGCGGACGCGGAGGCTACCGGCTCCGTGCCGATTTCAGGCCGAGATGCCCCGGGACCAGTCCGGAGTCGTCCCCGTCACCCGGCACAGAGCCAGGTAGAGGGGGATCGGCGGCGTGTAGGGGACGGTGCCCTCGGGGCGGTGGATGAGCCGGGCCGTGGCGGGCAGCGGAGCCCCGGGAGCGTACTGGGCGGGGGCGGGCCACGGCAGGGCGTAGTCGGAGTCCGACGGAACGATCCACCACCATCGCGCGCCGTCCGTGTACACACAGCCCACCCGCGGCAGCCGGGGTACGACCAGCGGTCCGAGACGGTCGGGTACCGCCACGGCGTCGCAGCCGAGCGGCGATGTCATGCCCTCGGGAACCGGCAGGCGGCGCGCCGGGGCCGGCGTGTGCTGCCGGCGGCCGAGGCGCACCAGGGTGTCCAGGCCGAGCGGCCGGCCGGAGTCGGCGACGCCGTTCACGGCTGCCCCCGGGTGGGGTGCCGCCGCTGCGGTGCCACGTGCCGGGCCTCGGCCGGCTCCTCCTCGCCCGGGCCGGGCGGCGGGCCGTCCGGCTTGGGGCGGGCGCCCCAGCCCAGGTCGTTGCGTGGCTCTGCCGCGTCACGGGTCGCGTCGTTCCGGCGGGCCAGCTCGGCCCAGACCAGCAGCCCCGACCCGTGCTCCTGGGCCCCCCAGGCCCGGCACAGCGCGTCGACTAGAAGCAACCCCCTCCCGTGCTCCTCGTCGGGTCGCTGCGGGGACGGGTGGGGCTCACCGGGCGCACAGCCCTCGTCACGTACGGCCATGCGCACCGTGTCGTCGTGGTCGTGCAGCTCGCACACCACCCGACTGCTCGCGGTGTGCACGATCGCATTGGTGACCAGTTCGGATATGACCAGCGCCGCGGTGTCACAGGTGTCCGCGCATACCGACCAGCCGGTCAGCCGGGCACGCGTCAGACGTCTCGCCTGCGCGGGGGAACCCGGATGTGCGGCCAGCTCGAAGCGGAACCGGCGCTCGGCAGCGCCCCCACCTGGGGCTGCTCCCGTTGCGGTACCGAGACCGGAACGGTCTGCGGCAGCGTCTGTTCCTAAGGGCGCGGACGGAATCACGCTTGCCACTATCTCCCCGGCGTGAACACTTGGCAAGTGTCACTCTGAAAAATGCAGAGTGCGGTGTGACTCGGTCATGGACCGTGGCACACTGCTCGCAACAGCACCTCGAGCGGCGCCAATTGAGACCCCGACGGTCCCACCGGACAGTCGAAAGAGTCTTCGAACGGCGCCGCAGGGCTGTGCGGATTCTTTCTGCCGAAGCGGACGGCTGTGTCGGAGGTGAGAGCGTGAGCGAACCGCGGTCCGCGCCGACCGTGGGCCAGGTGGTCCTCGGCCGGCGCCTGCTGGACCTGCGGGAACGCGCCGGGCTCAAGCGCGAGGAGGCCGCCCAGGTCCTCCGCGTCGCCCCCGCCACCATCCGCCGGATGGAGATGGCCGAGGTCGCCCTCAAGATCCCGTACCTCCAACTCCTGCTGAAGGCCTACGGAGTGACCGAGGGCGAGGCCGACGTCTTCGTCCAACTGGCCGAAGAGGCCAACCGGCCCGGCTGGTGGCAGCGGTTCCACGACATCCTGCCGGGCTGGTTCTCCATGTACGTCAGCCTGGAGGGCGCGGCCGCCCTCATCCGCTCCTACGAACCGCACTTCGCCCCCGGCCTCCTCCAGACCGAGGACTACGCCCGCGGCGTGCTCAAGTCCGGCGCCATCGGCCAGACCAGCCCCGACGAGATCGAACGCCACGTCGCACTGCGCATGCAGCGACAGGCGCTGCTCACCCGTTCCGACGCCCCCCGCTTCTGGGCCGTGATGGACGAGACCGCCCTGCGCCGCCAGGTCGGCGGACCGGAAGTGATGCGCGCGCAGATCGACAAGTTGCTCGAGGCCACGACCCTGCCCAACGTGACGCTCCAGGTGGCCCCGTTCGCGAACGGACCGCACCCGGGCACCTACGGGCCCTTCGTACTGTTCCGATTCGCCATGTCGGAACTCCCGGACATGGTCTACAGCGAGTACCTCACCGGCGCGGTCTACCTGGACGCGCGCTCCGAGGTGGCGACCCACCTGGAGGTCATGGACCGTATGGCGGCGCAGGCCGCCACGGCGCAACGCACGAAGGAGATCCTCCAGGATCTCCGCAAGGAGCTGTGAATGGATCGCATCAAGCCGCGCAGTCACGTCTACAACGGCATGCCCGCGCGGGAGCTGGGCAGCGAGGGCTGGCACAAGCCCTGGAGCGGCGGCAACGGCGGAAACTGCCTGGAGGCGATGAAACTCGCCGACGGCCGGATCGCCGTACGCCAGTCGACCGACCCGGACGGGCCGGCGCTCATCTACACCACCGACGAGATGACCGCCTTCATCGAGGGCGCCAAAGCGGGGGTGGCCGACTTCCTCCTCTCCTGAACCACCGATGATTATCGCTGCTCGCTCAACTTCATCTTGCTGAAGACTTGAACTTGATCGTTGGATGCGTCAGACGCCCAGGGAGAGTGCCACATGACAGGGCAGGACCCGACCACCGTCGGGATCGACACCAGCAGACCGCACCCCGCCCGCATGTACGACTGGTACCTCGGCGGCAAGGACAACTACCCCGTCGACGAGGAGATGGGCCGGCAGATGCTGGCCCTCGAGCCCCGGGTCCCGGTCATGGCCAGGGTCAACCGCGCCTTCATGCACCGCGCCACCCGCTGGCTCGCCCACCAGGGCGTACGCCAGTTCCTGGACATCGGCACCGGCATACCCACCGAACCCAACCTGCACCAGGTCGCCCAGAGCGTCGCACCCGAGACCCGCGTGGTCTACTGCGACAACGACCCCGTCGTACTGGCCCACGCGGCAGCCCTGCTGCGCAGCACACCCGAAGGCGCCACCGAATACCTTCAGGCCGACGTCCGCGACCCGGCCGCGATCGTCGCCGGCGCCCGGAAGATCCTGGACTTCGACCGCCCGGTCGCCCTCTCCCTCGTCGCCCTGCTGCACTTCGTCTCCGACACCGACGGCGCCCACGACCTCGTCGGCCGCCTGCTGTCCGCACTGCCCTCCGGCAGCTACCTCACGATGACCCACGCCACCGCCGACTTCACCCCCGAGGACTCGGCGGCCGCCACCGCGAAACTCAAAGCGGCCGGCGTCACCCTCGCCCTGCGCTCCCGCGACGAGTTCAGCCGCTTCTTCGACGGACTCGAACTGGTCGACCCCGGCGTCCAGATCGTCCACCAGTGGCACCCCGAACTCGGCGAACCCGTACCCGGACAGGACGACGGCGTGATCCCCGGATACGCGGCGGTGGCCCGCAAGCCGTAACCCGAACGGCGCGGTCCGGTCCGCACCGGTCGTTCCGGCATGTCGGCATGTCGGCAGGGTCCGGGCCGATTGTTCAGGCACGTGGGACCGTCAGGTCGGCACGGTCCGGGCCGGTTGTTCAGGCACGTGGGCCCGTCGGGTCGGCAAGGTCCGCACCGGTCGTTCCGGCCCGTCGGCACGCCCGTGCGCCGGAACGTTCCGCCCGGAGGACCGGTCCGGTCTCCCCGGAACGAACCCCGGACCCTCACCCCGGCGGCAGCACCTCGCACAGCGCCTCGAGCGCCGCCCCATAAGCGTGCTCCGGCGGGGTGGCGTACCCGATCACCACACCGTCGGGCGCGACCATCCCGGTCTCCGGATGCCGGAACGCGGCCAACCCGTCCAGGGCCACCCCCTGCCACGCGGCCGCCTTCACCACCGACCGCTCGGTCCCCGGCGGCAGCCTGAGCACCGCGTGCAGCCCGGCCGCCACACCGGTCACCTCGACATGCGGCGCACGCTCGGCCAGCATCGCCACCAGACGGTCCCGCCGGCTCCGGTAACGCTGCCGCATACGCCGCACATGACGGTCGTACGACCCCGAGACCAAGAAGTCCGCCAGCGCCAACTGGTCCGGCACACTCGCCCACGCCTCCCGCTCCCCCTTCGCCGCGAGCACAGGCCCGACCAACCCCCCGGGCAGCACCATCCAGCCCAGCCGCAGCGCCGGCGACAGACTCTTGCTGACCGAACCGACATGGACCACCCGCTCCGGATCCAGCCCCTGAAGCGCACCGACGGGCCTGCGGTCGTACCGGAACTCGCCGTCGTAGTCGTCCTCCACCACCACCGCACCACGCGCGCGTGCCCACTCGATCACCCCCGCCCGCCGCTCAGGATGCAACGGACCCCCGGTCGGGAACTGATGCGCCGGCGTGAGCAGCACAGCCCGCTGCCGGCCCAGCTCCTCCACCCGCGCCCCGAACTCGTCCAGCGCCAGCGGCACGCTCCGCACCCCCGCCGCCGCCAGCAACTCCCGATGGAAACCCAGCCCGTAAGCCTCCACCGCCAGCGGACCGCGCAGCACACCCCCGCCACCCTGACCGAACAGCAACCGCAACGCGTGCGCGAAGCCGGAACAGACCACGATCCGGTCCGGCTCGGCGCGCACCCCACGCGCTCGTGCCAGATACTCCGCCAACGCCTCCCGCAACTCCCGGCGCCCCGCGGGATCCCCCGGCCCGAACGCCTCACTCGGCGCCGCCTGCAACGCCCGCCGGTAGGACGCCGACCAAGCCGCCCGCGGGAACGCCGACGCGTCCGGCGTCCCCTGCCGCAGATCGTGCCGCGGCCCACGCGCGCGTACCCCAACCGTGCGAGGAGCCCGCTCTCCTCCGGCGCCGGGCGACCGCTCCACCCCACCCCGCCGCCCGGAGACCGCGGAAG
>NZ_JAJSZC010000314.1:0-10397 GCF_036815105.1 Streptomyces sp. IBSBF 3136 | reverse complement strand
GCCCGGAGCGGGGCAGGCAGTTTGGGGCTCGGCGGCACGACTGGTGCCCCAGGTCGTCGCAGCCGGTCACGGCGCGGATCCCGGCCGGGGCGCCACAGAGCAGGACCCCGGCCGGGAATCACAGCACTTCACGGCACTGCGCCTGGCCTGGGGCGCCGCGGCACAGCGCCCGACAGGGCATCGCCCGCGGCACCCCGCCTGAGCTGGGGTAGGTGACTCAGCCCACGCCCCGGGTGGCCGGCTCGGCGCCCCGGCCGGGGTGGGGCGTGCGGCACCGCCCCGGGGGCGGACGGCACAGCGCCCGGTCCGGGGCACCGCAGCGCGGCCCCACGCCGGCCGCAGTGCGACCCGCACGCCGCCGTGTCGCGGCACGGCGCCCCCACACCCACGTGCTCCTTCTCACAGTCCCGCGGTCGCGGGACGGCGTCACACCTGGGGCTCGAGGAAGCCCTGCTCCACCAGGAGCCGGATCTGTGCGGGCGTGCGGTCGCGCAGCAGGACCGGGTCCTCGCCGACGAGCTGGGCGATGGCGTCCAGGATGCGGCCGGCGCTCAGCGTGCCGTCGCACACCCCGGCGAAGCCGGCGCCGACCGTGTCGACCTTGGTGGCGCGGCGCATCCCGCGGTGCTGGCGCAGCACCACATGCTCCGGGTCCTCCGCACCGGGCAGCCCGACCTGCTCCTGGACCACCTCGGCGGCCAGCTTGAAGTGACCTTCGAGCAGCGCCGCGTCGTCGTACTCCCGGAGGTAGTCGAGCCGGTCGAAGTGCGCTCGGATCACCTCGCCGAGCGGCTGTTCGACCGGGTGCGGCCACTCCTCGACGGTGACGGAGGGCTCGGCCGCCCCGGTCCTGCGCAGGGTGATCCAGCCGAAGCCGACGGCCCTGACCTTGCGCGCCTCGAACTCGTCCAGCCAGGCGTCGTACCGCGCCTGGTACTCCGCGGGGTCCCCGCGGTGGTCGCCGGCGTCCCTGAGCCACAGCTCGGCGTACTGCGTGACGTCCTGCACCTCGCGCTGCACGATCCAGGCGTCGCACCCGCGCGGCACCCACGACCTGAGTCTGTCCTGCCAGTCCTCCCCCGCGACGTGCTGCCAGTTGGCGAGGAACTGCGCGAACCCGCCCTGGTTCAGTCGTTCCCCCGCCTGCTGAACGAGCGAGCGGCACAGATCGTCCCCGCCCATCCCGCCGTCGCGGTACGTCAGCCGGGCGCCCGGGGAGATCACGAACGGCGGGTTGGACACGATCAGGTCGAACGTCTCGTCCTGCTTGACCGGCTCGAACAGCGAACCCGTGCGCAGGTCGGCGGCCGGCGCGCCGGAGAGCGCGAGCGTGAGCGCGGTGATGTGCAGCGCGCGCGGGTTGACGTCCGTGGCCGTCACGCGCGTGGCGTGCCGGGAGGCGTGCAGCGCCTGGATGCCGGAGCCGGTGCCGAGGTCGAGGGCCGAGCCGACGGGGGTGCGGACGGTGATGCCGGCGAGCGTGGTGGAGGCGCCGCCGACGCCGAGGACGACCTCCTCGGCGCGCTGCCCGATGCCGGCCGCGCCGCCGACCGCGCAGCCCAGGTCGGACACGATGAACCAGTCCTCGCCGTCGGGGCCGCCGAAGGGCCGTACGTCCACGGTCGCGGCCACCTGGCCGTGGCCCGCCTCGGTGAGCCAGCCGCTCTCCAGCGCCTCGTCGACCGGCAGAACGGCCGCCACGCGCGCGTGGGGCGCCGGTTGCTGGAGCAGGAACAGCCGGACGAGGGTCTCCAGCGGTGTGTCGCCGCGGGTGGCCCGCAGGGCGGGCACGGTCTCACTGCGGGCCAGCGCCGCGTAGGCGGGGGCGCCGAGCAGATCGAGCAGCCCGTCGGCGGTGAAGGAGGCGGCGAGCAGGGCGTCGCGCAGGCGTGCGGCGACGTCGGGCCGGTCGGTGGCGGGCAGGGTGGCGAGGCCGGTGTCAGTCACGCCCCCATTGTGGCCCGCGGGCGCTGCCGAAGGCCGCCCCGGCGCCGCGTCCGGGCCGGAACGCCACCGGTGCCTCCCGACGCGACCGGGCCGAAGAACCGCCGCTGCCGGCCGACACCACCGGGCCAGGCCGGCCACTGATGTCGGCCGAGGCACAGCCGGGCCGGAGCACCACCGGTGTCGTTCGACCTGGCCGTTCCCCGCCGCTGTCAGCCGGTCCCACCGGGCCGAGCCCGTCACCGGTGCCGGAAAGCATGGCCGGGCCGGACCGAGGCCACTGTCAGCCGACGCAGCCGGGCCGCACCGCCGCCACTGTCAGCCGACGCGGCGGAGCCGGTCCCCGTCGCTGTCAGCCGGTGTCACCGGTGCCGGGCAGCATGGCCGTTGCCGGACCGCCGCCAGTGTCAGCCGCGAGCCGGGGCGCACCACCGCCACTGTCAGCCGACTCAGCCGGGCCCGACACCACCGGTGTCACCCGGCGCGGCGGAGCCGGCCCCCGCCGATGTCAGCCGGCCGTCGTGGAGGCCGACGTGGACGCCGTGGCAGACCCGGCCACCTTGCAGCTGGGCTGCTTGGCGATCGCCGCCTGGACGTCGCCCTGCTCCAGCCGCTTGAGCGCCTCGGTGCCGTTGTTGCTCTGCTGGCCGATGGCCTTGGTCTGGTCGGCGACGTCGTGCAGCCCGCTCGCGAACTTGCCCTGGTCCTTGGTGTCCAGACCGTCGACCTTCTTCTTCAGGTCGCTGTACGAGGTGGCGAGGCCGTTGAGGTTCTTGGCCGCGTCCTGCTGGCGCTTGGCACCGCCCTCGACGCCGGGGGGCGCTCCGGCGCTGCTGATGGCCGCCGCGAGCCCCTTGTAGCCGTCGGCCATGTCCTGGAAGGCCTGTGCGTAGGTCTCCTTGGCCGTCTTGGGCGGCAGGTTGCTGTCCGTGGCGATCTTGGCTATCGACGCGTTCGCCGCCCTGATCTTCGCGTCCTGCGCGGGCACCGCGTCGCACACCGTCTTGGCCCAGGCCACCAGCTTGGGATCGGGTCCGCTGTCCTTGTTGCTGCTGCATCCCGACAGCGCCACTACCAGTACCGCACCGCCGGACAGTGCGGCCGTGAGCTTCTTGTTCACCGGATTGGTCCCTTCCATGGCTCTCGGCCCCCGGAATCTACACGGCGGACCGCCGCCCCCCGTATACCGAACGGCCTATTGGTCTGCTTTTGTGACTCTTCGCACCATGGGAGAGAAGGCTCACGGCATGGGTGGAGCCGCAGCGGAGACCCGCGGGAGACCCGCACACGAACGGGGGGGGGGGGGGGGGGGGGGGGGGGGGGGGGGGGGGGGGGGGGGGGGGNCCCCCCCCCCCCCCCCCCCCCCCCCCCCCCCCCCCCCCCCCCCCCCCCCGCCCGTTGACCGGACCCTGTGGAGAGGGCCTACGAAACCACCGCCGCGTCGGCCGAGTTGGCGACCCGTTCCGCGTTCTCGTCGTCGCCGACCGCGATACCGCGCCGCTTGGACACGTACACGGAGACGATGATCACCAGCAGGGCGACGATCGCGATCCCGATCCGTGCCCCGATGTTCTTGTCGTCGCCGTAGGAGAACTTGATCACCGCGGGCGCGATGAGCAGCGAGACCAGGTTCATGACCTTCAGCAGCGGGTTGATGGCCGGACCCGCGGTGTCCTTGAAGGGGTCACCGACCGTGTCCCCGATGACCGTGGCCGCGTGGGCTTCGCTGCCCTTGCCGCCGTGGTGGCCGTCCTCCACCAGTTTCTTGGCGTTGTCCCACGCGCCGCCGGAGTTGGCGAGGAACACGGCCATGAGCGTGCCCGCGCCGATCGCGCCCGCGAGATAGGAGCCGAGCGCGCCGACGCCGAGGGTGAACCCGATGAAGATGGGCGCCATGACGGCGAGCAGACCGGGTGTGGCCAGCTCCCGCAGAGCGTCCTTGGTGCAGATGTCGACGACCTTGCCGTACTCGGGCTTCTCCGTGTAGTCCATGATCCCGGGCTTCTCACGGAACTGCCGTCGCACCTCGAACACCACCGAACCGGCCGAACGCGACACGGCGTTGATTGCGAGTCCGGAGAACAGGAACACGACCGCGGCGCCCGCGATGAGCCCGACCAGATTGTTCGGCTGCGAGATGTCCAGCGACAGGCTCAGCGGCGAGCCGGGTCCGCTGAGTTTCGCGCCGACGTCCTGGACGTTGGTGGTGATGGCGTCCCGGTAGGACCCGAACAGCGCCGAGGCCGCGAGGACGGCGGTGGCGATGGCGATGCCCTTGGTGATGGCCTTGGTGGTGTTGCCGACCGCGTCCAGGTTGGTGAGCACCTGCGCGCCCGCTCCCTGGACGTCACCGGACATCTCGGCGATGCCCTGGGCGTTGTCGGAGACCGGCCCGAAGGTGTCCATGGCGACGATCACGCCGACCGTGGTGAGCAGGCCGGTGCCGGCCAGGGCGACCGCGAACAGCGCCAGCATGATCGAGGTGCCGCCGAGCAGGAACGCGCCGTACACGCCGAGCCCGATCAGCAGCGCGGTGTAGACGGCCGACTCCAGGCCCAGCGAGATGCCGGAGAGGACGACGGTGGCCGGGCCCGTGAGGGAGGTCTTGCCGATGTCCCGGACCGGGCGGCGGTTGGTCTCCGTGAAGTAGCCGGTCAGCTGCTGGATCACGGCGGCCAACAGGATGCCGATGGCGACCGCGACCAGGGCGAGGACGCGCGGGTCGCCGTCCTTGCTCCGGATGGCCGCGTCGGTGACGCCGTCGAGGTCCGCGTACTTCCCTGGCAGGTAGACGAAGACCGCGACCGCGACCAGCGCGAGGGAGATCACCGCGGAGATGAAGAAGCCACGGTTGATCGCCGTCATGCCGCTGCGGTCGGCGCGTCTCGGGACGACCGCGAAGATGCCGATCATCGCGGTGATCACCCCGATGGCGGGCACGAGCAGCGGGAAGGCGAGCCCGGAGTCGCCGAAGGCGACTTTGCCGAGGATCAGTGCGGCCACCAGGGTGACGGCGTACGACTCGAACAGGTCGGCCGCCATGCCGGCGCAGTCGCCGACGTTGTCGCCCACGTTGTCGGCGATGGTCGCGGCATTGCGCGGGTCGTCCTCCGGAATGCCCTTCTCGACCTTGCCGACCAGGTCGGCGCCGACGTCGGCGGCCTTGGTGAAGATGCCGCCGCCCACACGCATGAACATGGCGATCAGGGCGGCCCCGAGGCCGAAGCCCTCGAGCACCTTCGGCGCGTCGGCCGCGTAGACCAGCACCACGCAGGAGGCGCCCAGCAGGCCGAGCCCCACCGTGAACATGCCGACCACGCCGCCCGTGCGAAATGCGATCTTCATCGCGGTGTGCGAGACGGTGGTGAGATCTTTTTCCGGTTCGCCGGGTGCCGGAGTGGCCTCCCGGGCCGCCGCTGCGACGCGCACATTACTGCGCACGGCCAGCCACATGCCGATATAGCCGGTGGCCGCCGAGAACACCGCGCCGATCAAGAAGAACAGTGATCGTCCGGCGCGCTGATTCCAGTCGTCCGCGGGCAGCAGCAGAAGCAGGAAGAAGACGACGACGGCGAATACGCCGAGCGTGCGCAGCTGCCGGGCGAGATACGCCTTGGCACCTTCCTGGACCGCCTCGGCGATCTGTTTCATGCTGTCGGTGCCCTCGTCGGCCGCCAGCACCTGACGCACCAGGACGCCCGCGACCGCGAGCGCGGCCAGGGCGACCACCGCGATCACCGCCACGAGGATCCGGTTGTCGTCGGTCAGGACCGCTGCCGCGAGTGTTGTCGGGTGACCCAACTGCTGAGGGGTAGAAAGCCCCGCCATTCGTCCTCCTTGACGCTTGGGCTGAGCTCAAGATGTGGACGGATTCTAGGTACCGCCGAGTGATCTAAACAGGGGACGGTAAACGGAATTAGCCTTCTCGTGCCACTTCAGCAAACGATCGAGGTCAACCCATTGAACCCGAAAGTAGTAACGCCCTTGGGGCATTGACGGGCACATTGATGCTTGATCAAATTATCGGGGTATTGATCGTGAATTCCTTCACGAATTCGGCGGGTGCCCCGGAAAAGCAGGAAGGGCCCTGCTCAGCAGGGCCCTTCGATGCGCTGTGCGCGGGGTCAGACGAGAGCGACCGCCGGTGGCGCGGTGGGCCAGCTCATGCGGATCAGCCCGCCGTTCTCGCCCGTGGTCACCTCCACGTCGTCCACGAGACCACTGATGACCGCGAGGCCCATCTCGTCCTCCTCGGCCTCCACGTCCGCGTCGGCGGCCGCACCGCCGGCCACCCGCTCGGCGGGTACGGCGTGCGGGGCCTCGTCGCCGACCTCGATGGAGAACAGCTTCTCCTCCTCGATCAGCGCCACCTTCACCGGAGCCACGATCGCGTGGCTCTGGTGCAAGCCGACGGCACGGGAGCAGGCCTCGCCCACGGCGAGCCGGACCTCGTCCAGCACGGCCTCGTCCACTCCGGCCCTGCGCGCCACCGCTGCCGCCACCAGCCGGGCGGTCCTGACGTGCTCGGGCAGCGCGCTGAAGCGGAGTTCGACGGTGGCCATGCATCCCCCTCGCGACTACGGGCGTGCGTTGTCGGGGCGGGGCCGCCGAGAGCCCGCACCCCTGCGGAACTACTGGCCCCCACGACGAACCGGCCGGGGGCCGGGGCCTACCGGTGTCCGGACCGACCAGCGGTCCGGACACGGCGACCGGCCCTGGGTCAGTCGGTGGCCGCCACCGCTTCCTCGACCGAGGTGTGGATCGGGAACACCTTGGTGAGGCCGGTGATACGGAAGATCTTCAGAATGCGCTCCTGGTTGCAGACCAGACGCAGGGAGCCCTCATGGGCACGTACCCGCTTCAGGCCGCCAACCAGCACGCCGAGTCCGGTGGAGTCGAGGAAGTCCACGCCCTCCATGTCGACGACGAGGTGGAAATTGCCGTCGTTCACCAGCTCGACCAACTGCTCGCGCAGCTTGGGCGCGGTGTATACATCGATTTCGCCACCGACCTCGACGACCGTACGATCGCCGACGGTACGGGTCGACAGGGACAGGTCCACGGATCCTCCAGCACCTTGCTATCGAGCGGTCGTCCCTCGGGACACCTTGGGCTTGCGGCCCCCGGGACGCAACGCCAGCCGCGATGGCATTCAATCACTTACCGGCAGGCGTGCACGACGCCTTGGCCCCATTGTCCGTCACGCCGGTGACACACTCGGTGCCGATGGCCAAGAATCACCGATCCGACAGACCCCTGGCAGACCCGGCGTCCCGCCCGTCTCCGGGCATGGTCCTGGACCGACTCGCCTCCGGGCCGAGCCGGTCCGCGCGCATCACTCATACGGAGCACTTGCCCCCGCGCGCGGGTCGGCATGCCGTCTGGCCTGATCGAATTCGCACGGAAGTGATCGCCGCCGTACAGGCGTGCGGTATCGAGCACCCGTGGGCCCACCAGGCGCTGGCCGCCGAGCACGCCCTGGACGGCGATTCGGTGGTCGTCGCGACCGGCACCGCGTCCGGCAAGTCCCTCGCGTACCTCGTGCCCGTCCTGACGGCCCTGCTGGACGGCTCCGAGGCCCCCAACGGCCGGGGCGCCACGGCCCTCTACCTGGCGCCCACCAAGGCCCTGGCGGCCGACCAGTGCCGGGCGGTGAAAGAACTTTCCCAACCTTTGGGCAACGCCGTTCGGCCAGCCGTGTACGACGGGGACACGCCGTTCGAGGAACGCGAGTGGATTCGCCAGTACGCGAACTACGTCCTGACCAACCCCGACATGCTCCACCGGGGCATATTGCCGTCCCACCCCCGCTGGTCCTCCTTCCTGAAAACGCTCAAGTACGTCGTCATCGACGAGTGCCACACCTACCGGGGCGTCTTCGGCTCGCACGTCGCCCAGGTGCTGCGCCGACTCCGCCGCCTGTGCGCCCGCTACGGCGCCTCACCCGTCTTCCTGCTGGCCTCCGCGACCGCCGCCGAGCCCGCCGTCGCCGCCCGCCGGCTGACCGGCCTGCCGGTGGTCGAGGTCGCCGACGACGCCTCCCCGCGCGGAGAACTCGTCTTCGCCCTCTGGGAGCCCCCGCTCACCGAGCTGCACGGCGAGAGAGGCGCACCCGTACGGCGTACCGCCACCGCCGAGACCGCCGACCTGCTGACCGACCTCACCGTGCAGGGCGTGCGATCGGTCGCCTTCGTGCGCTCCCGGCGTGGCGCCGAGCTGATCTCCGTGATCGCCCAGGAACGGCTGGCCGAGGTCGACCGCTCCCTCGCCCGGCGTGTCGCGGCGTATCGCGGCGGCTACCTCCCCGAGGAGCGCCGCGCCCTGGAGCGCGCCCTGCACTCCGGCGAGCTCCTCGGTCTTGCCGCCACGACGGCCCTGGAGCTGGGCGTGGACGTCTCTGGCCTGGACGCCGTGGTCATCGCCGGGTACCCCGGCACGAGGGCCTCCCTGTGGCAGCAGGCGGGCCGCGCGGGCCGCTCCGGCCAGGGCGCCCTCGCGGTGCTCGTGGCCCGCGACGACCCGCTGGACACCTACCTGGTCCACCACCCGGAGGCGCTGTTCGACCAACCGGTCGAATCCACGGTCCTGGACCCCGACAACCCCTACGTCCTCGCCCCGCACCTGTGCGCCGCCGCCGCGGAGATCCCGCTCACCGAGGAGGACCTGGACCTCTTCGGCCCCGCGTGCACGGACCTGCTGCCGCAGTTGGAGGCCGCGAAGCTGCTGCGCCGCCGCACCAAGGCCTGGCACTGGACGCGCCGGGAGCGGGCGGCCGACCTGACCGACATCCGCGGCGCAGGCGGACGCCCGGTGCAGGTCGTCGAGGCGGCCACCGGCCGGCTGCTCGGCACGGTCGACGCGGGCGCCGCGCACTCCACGGTCCACGAGGGCGCCGTCCACCTGCACCAGGGCCGCACCTACCTGGTGCGCTCCCTGGACCTGGAGGACTCGGTCGCCCTGGTCGAACAGGCCGAACCGCCGTACTCCACGGTCGCCCGCGACACCACCGCCATCTCCGTCCTGGAGACGGACGTCGAGGTGCCCTGGGGCTCGGGCCGCCTGTGCTACGGCTCCGTCGAGGTCACCAACCAGGTGGTCTCCTTCCTCCGTCGACGGCTCATCACGGGCGAAGTGCTGGGCGAGACGAAACTCGACCTCCCTCCTCGTACGCTGCGCACCCGCGCGGTGTGGTGGACGGTCACCGAGGACCAACTGGACGAGGCCCGGATCCCCCCGGAGATCCTCGGCGGCTCCCTGCACGCCGCCGAGCACGCCTCGATCGGCATGCTGCCGCTGTTCGCCACCTGCGACCGCTGGGACATCGGCGGCGTGTCGGTACCGCTACACCCCGACACGCTCCTGCCCACGGTCTTCGTCTACGACGGCCACCCCGGCGGAGCGGGCTTCGCCGAGCGCGCCTTCCACACCGCCCGCGCCTGGCTCGCCGCCACCCGGGAGGCCATCGCGTCCTGCGAGTGCGAGTCCGGCTGCCCCTCCTGCATCCAGTCCCCCAAGTGCGGCAACGGCAACGACCCGCTGCACAAGAGGGGCGCGGTACGGCTCCTCACGGTGCTGCTGCGCGGCGCGCCGCAGGAGGAGCCGACGGATCAGCATGCGCCGCCGGCGGGCCGCCAGGAGGCCGCGGAGGGCTGAGCGGAGAGCCGAGCCGTGCGGCTTCCGTGGCGGGCGCCGCGCCCGGGAGCACGGTCGGCGCCAGTCCGGTCGGCGCGAGTCCGGTCGACACCGGCCCCGCGGGCCCCGGCGTCAGTCCGGTCGGCACCGACCCCACAGGCCCCGGCCTCAGTCCGGTCGACACCGACCCCACAGGCCCCGGCCTCAGTCCGGCCGGCACCGGCCCCGCGGGCCCTGGCGCCAGCCCGGCCGGTACCGGCCCCGCAGGCTGGGGCGTCAGTCCGGTCGACACCGACCCCGCGGGCCCGGGTGCCAGTCCGGCCGGCACCGGACCCGCGGGCCCCGCTCTGGCCCTGACCTCCGCCGCGAACGGCCCCCGCCCCGACGCCGCCGTCACGTCGGAGGTCTCGCCCACGATCGCGCACCGCACCAACCGGGCGCTTTGGGCCCGCGCCACCCGATCCGCCCGGGCGCAGGCCCCCGAGCCGCCCTCGAACCAGTGGTCCGCAGCCGCCAGTGCCGCCAGGTCCGCGGCCCCGGCCGCCCGGTGCCGGACGACAACGGCCTGCCCGAGCGCCAGCACGGCGCCGAAGACGACGCACAGCACGGTGATCGCCCCGAGACTCCAGACGGTGGCTGAGCCACGATCTGAGCGAAGTCGACGGCCGCCGGGGGCCCAGCGGGCACATAGGGTGCGGAGGGCACAGAGGGCGGCTCTGGCCGAGCGAGTCCAGCATGCGGGTTCGGCGGAGCAGGCGGAGCCGACAGATCTCACAGCGGCGGCCCGGCGGGCCAAGCTGGCAGGGCAGGCAGGGCGGGCA
>NZ_JAJSZC010000313.1:0-7141 GCF_036815105.1 Streptomyces sp. IBSBF 3136 | reverse complement strand
GCTCGGGGTGGCCGTCGGGGGCCGGAGGTACGGCTCCGGGCGTCTGGGGGCGGGCCCGCGCGTGGTCCGGCGGGCCGGTGTTCACAGCGGCCCGGCTGTTCACAGCGGACGAGGGGGCCCCGGTTCCGCCGGTGTGAACACCCGCGCCGCCCGGGGCGCCGAAGCGCGGGGTGAGCACCTGCTCCAGGGCGCCGGGCAGCAGCGTGGCCAGCCGCTGGTCGGAGCCTGCGCTCACGTCGAGCCAGACGGTGGGGCGCTCGTGGATGAGCAGCAGGACGCAGCCCGTGTACGCCAGGGCGGCGACCGGGCCCTCGGGGTGCCCGGAGAGCTGCTGCCAGACGCGTTCGCGCAGCGGGACCTCGGCCAGCTTGCCCTGTCTGCGCAGCCACGCCTCGACCTCGGCGAGCGCGAAGGACGGGCTGGTCTCGGTGCCGCCCACCGGCTTGGGGAAGTCGGCGTGCCGACGACGCCAGTTGCTGACCGCGGCCCGGCCCACTCCGGCGAGCCGCGCGATACCGGCGGCGGTCACCTCTGTCGCGTTGTCCTGCACCGGCCCCGCTCCCCTCGTCCCGTGTGTGGGCCGAGCATACCGGCGTACACACGACCCATGCCTTCACGCGCGTGCACTCAACCCGAAGTGTGAACCGTGTTGACTCGGTTCACAGGCTCTGATCTTATTGACCCAGCGAACGAGCGGCCAGCCGGAGGGGGCGGTCGCCCTGTCGGAGGGGGTCCCGTCATGGGCATGAAGGGCAAGATCGCGCTGAGCGCCGTCGTAGGCGTCGTCGTCATCGGAGTCGTCTCCGCGAACGCCGACGACGGGGGCAAGGACGTCGGCGGGCCGGGCACCGGGGGCAAGGGCTCCGCGGCGTCCGCGGCGCACCGGCCCGGCGGGCAGAAGGCGGCGAAGGGCTCGGCCGGCGCGAAGGCGGCCCCCGGGCAGAAGGCCGCCTTCGGCGGCGACGGCGACTTCCGGGTCGGCTCCGACATCAGTCCCGGCACCTACCGCACCACCGGAAACCGCGCCGGCCTGTGCTACTGGGAGCGCGCCAAGGACGCCTCGGGCGAGACGGACTCGCTGCTGGCCAACGACAACGTGACCGGCACGAGTTACGTCACCGTCAAGACCGGCGACAAGCTGTTCAAGTCCAGCGGCTGCCACGACTGGGAGGCCGTCCCCACCGAGGCGAAGGGCACGCCCGCCACCTCCATGGACGGCGACGGTGGCATGTTCCGGGTCGGCGCGGACATCGCGCCGGGCACCTACCGGTCGACCGGGAACGGCGACGGCTCGTGCTACTGGGAGCGCACCAGGGACGCCGAGCAGAGCCTCGACTCGATCCTCGCCAACGACAACGTGACCGGCACGGCCGTGGTCACCGTCCGCGCCACGGACGCCTACTTCAAGACGACCGGCTGCGGCGACTGGAAGAGGACGGGCTGACCCCGGGGGTCACCACTCCACCTCGTCCGTCACCGCTCGTTCGCACCTCACTCTTCACCTCGCTTCACCTCACGTCACTTCTCGCAGCAAGGAACTCCCATGCGCCGTACCGCAATCGCCGCCCTCTGTCTCGCCGCCGCGGCCACCGCGGGGCTCACCGGCTGCCATTCGGGGCAGGACAAGGCGGACAGCAAGCCGAAGGGCCCGTTCGCCGGGCTGAGCGGCGGCCAGATCGCCGACCGGGCGATGAAGGCCACCACGGGTGCCTCGTCGCTGCGGATGAAGGGCGATGTCGCCGACGACGAGAGCAAGGGCACCATCGCCATCGACATGGCCCTGGACAAGAAGGGCGAGTGCGCCGGCACGATGAGCATGGGCGGTCAGGGCAAGGCCGACCTGGTCAAGACCGGCGCCACCGTCTACATGAAGTACGACGAGGCGTTCCTGCGCGCCCAGAGCGACGGCGAGTCCAAGGCGGACACCGACGCCGCCGTCAGCATGCTGGCCGGCAAGTGGGCCAAGATGGCGGTGAAGGGCCAGGACGCCAAGGACATCGCGGGCTTCTGCGACCTGGACTCGGTCCTCGCCGGAGCGGGCGACGTCAGCTCGGACGCCACCCGCGGGAAGACCACCACCGTCGACGGCACCCCGGCGATCGTCCTGCACGAGAAGGACGGCAAGGACCGCTACACGCTGTACGTGGCGACCGAGGGCAAGCCGTACCTGCTGCGGGTGGACGGCTCCTCCGGGGCGAAGGAGCCGGTGCACCTGTCCTTCACCGACTACGAGAAGCCCGTCCCGGCGCGGAAGCCGGCCGGGAAGATCGTCGACCTGGACGCACTGGGCGGCTGAGCCGGGTGGCGGCCCGGGACTCCGGGCCGGCCCCGCCGCACCCCGCCCTGCCACACCCCGACGGGCGGCACCCCGCCCGGCTCAACGCGCCTGGCTCACCCCGGCCGCCTTACCGCGCCCGGAACCGCTTCGGCGCCTCGGTCGGGTTGCCGCCCGTCGGGAGCTTCTGGTCCGGGCAGGTGGCGAGGACCTTCTTCATCGCGGCCTTCTCGGCGGCGGTGACCCACAGCCCGTACTTCTTCTTGACGGCCACCTGGGCGGCCACGTAGGAGCAGCGGTAGGACTTGTTGGGCGGGATCCAGGTGGCGGTGTCCCCGTCGCCCTTGCCGCGGTTGGTGCTCGCGTCGACCGCGATGAGGTTGAGCGGGTCGTTGGCGAGGGCTATGCGCTTGCCGGCGTCCCAGTACTTCGCGCCCTTCTGCCAGGCGTCCGAGAGGGCGACGACGTGGTCGATGTCGACCTGGCTGCGGCCGCGCCGGTAGGTGATGTCCTTGCCGGAGTACGGGTCCGGCTCCAGCAGGCCGTAGGTGACCTTGCAGGTGCCGCCGGTGAACTTCACCTCCTTCAGGTCGCGCTTGAGTATGTCGTCGCGGGTGTCGCAGGAGTTGGAGTCGGTGTCGGCCCAGGCGGTGCCGAAGCGTTCGCGCGTGTAACCGGTCTTCGGGGCGCGGCCCTTGACGGTCAGCGCGTCGGCGGCGGCCACGGCCGCTCCCCCGCGCCCGGTCTCCCGCGGACCGGAGGATCCGGTGATCTGTCCGTCCTTGCAGCCGGCCACGGCGACCGCCATGACGGCCACCGCGGTGATCGTCCCGCCCCTCAGACGCGTCACGGTGCGTCCCCCTCGCTCGCGTCGGCCGCCCTGCTCTACGGACGGACCGTTCCTGGTTCCAAGGTAACGGGCCCACGGCGTCCAGCAGATGACCCGATAAGGGGTCAACCGGAGCAATCCGGGCGTGACTTGTCGTGAGCGGGGACACGGTGAGCGGGACGGTACGGGCGAAGCCCCGGATCCGACGGATCCGGGGCTTCGGGGGTCACGACGCCGGCGGCGGTCGCGGAGGATCGCCGGTCACGGCGGAACGGCCGTCACGAACCGAGGATGGAGGCGAGGAACTCGCCCACCCAGCCCAGCAGTTCGCGGCCGACCAGCGGCTTGCCCCCGACCCTGGCGGTCTTCGGGCGCGGGACCAGCACCTGGTGCGCGGACGGCTTGATGACCGTGCCCGGGTACAGCCGCTTGAGGCGCAGTTCCTGCGACTCGCGCAGCTCCACCGGGGCGAACCGGATGTTGGTGCCCTGGAGCACGACCTCGCCCACGCCGCACGCGCGCGCCAGCATCCGCAGCCCGGCCACCAGCAGCAGGTTCTCCACCGGCTCGGGCAGCTTGCCGTAGCGGTCGGTGAGTTCCTCGCGGACGGCCTTGACGTCCTCCTCGGAGTTGGCGGAGGCGATGGCGCGGTAGGCCTGCAGGCGCAGCCGCTCGCCGGGCGCGTAGTCGTGCGGGATGTGCGCGTCGACGGGCAGCTCGATCTTGACCTCGAGCGGCGGCTCCTCCTCGATCTCGCCGGTCTCCAGCTGCCGCCGGTAGTCCGCGACGGCCTCGCCGACCATGCGGACGTACAGGTCGAAGCCGACGCCCGCGATGTGCCCGGACTGCTCGCCGCCGAGCAGGTTTCCGGCGCCTCGGATCTCCAGGTCCTTCATCGCCACGTACATGCCCGCGCCCATCTCGGTGTGCTGGGCGATGGTGGCGAGCCGCTCGTGCGCGGTCTCCGTCAGCGGCTTCTCCGGCGGGTAGAGGAAGTAGGCGTAACCGCGCTCCCTGCCGCGGCCGACGCGGCCGCGCAGCTGGTGGAGCTGGGACAGGCCGAAGGTGTCGCCGCGCTCCACGATCAGCGTGTTGGCGTTGGAGATGTCGATGCCGGACTCGACGATCGTGGTCGACACCAGCACGTCGAACCTCTTCTCCCAGAAGTCCACGACGACCTGCTCCAGCGCGGCCTCGGACATCTGGCCGTGTGCGGTGGCGATGCGCGCCTCGGGGACGATCTCGCGCAGCCGCGCGGCCGCCCGGTCGATGGACTCGACCCGGTTGTGGATGTAGAAGACCTGGCCCTCGCGCAGCAGTTCGCGGCGGATGGCGGCGCCGATCTGCCGCTCCTCGTACGGCCCGACGAAAGTGAGCACGGGGTGCCGTTCCTCGGGCGGGGTGGTGATCGTGGACATCTCGCGGATGCCGGTGACCGCCATCTCCAGGGTGCGCGGGATCGGGGTGGCCGACATGGTCAGCACGTCGACGTTGGCGCGGAGCCTCTTCAGCTGCTCCTTGTGCTCGACGCCGAAGCGCTGCTCCTCGTCGACGACGACCAGCCCGAGGTCCTTGAACTTCGTCTCGGAGGAGAACAGGCGGTGGGTGCCGATGACGACGTCCACCGCGCCGTCCTTCAGGCCCTCCAGCACGGCCTTGGCCTCGGTGTCGGTCTGGAACCGGGACAGGGCCCGCACGTTCACCGGGAACTGCGAGTACCGCTCGGAGAACGTGCCGAAGTGCTGCTGCACCAGCAGGGTGGTGGGGACGAGCACGGCTACCTGCTTGCCGTCCTGCACGGCCTTGAAGGCGGCGCGAACCGCGATCTCGGTCTTGCCGTAGCCGACGTCGCCGCAGACCAGGCGGTCCATCGGGACCGACTTCTCCATGTCCTCCTTGACCTCGGCGATGGTCGTGAGCTGGTCGGGGGTCTCCGCGTAGGGGAAGGCGTCCTCCAGCTCGCGCTGCCAGGGGGAGTCGGCGCCGAAGGCGTGGCCGGGGGCGGCCATGCGGGCGCTGTAGAGCTTGATCAGGTCGGCGGCGATCTCCTTGACCGCCTTCTTGGCGCGCGCCTTGGTCTTCGTCCAGTCGGCGCCGCCGAGGCGGTGCAGGGTGGGGGCCTCGCCGCCGACGTACTTGGTGATCTGCTCCAGCTGGTCGGTGGGGATGTAGAGGCGGTCGCCGGGCTGGCCGCGCTTGGCGGGGGCGTACTCCACGACCAGGTACTCGCGGGTGGCGCCCTGCACGGTGCGCTGGACCATCTCGATGTAGCGGCCGACGCCGTGCTGCTCGTGCACGATGTAGTCGCCCGGCTCCAGGGTGAGCGGGTCGATCGTCTTGCGGCGGCGGGCCGGCATGCGGGCGCCGTCGCGGCCGGCGGCCTTCTGGCCGGTGAGGTCGGTCTCGGTGAGGACGGCGATCTTCAGCGCGGGGTCGACGAAGCCGTAGTCGATGCAGCCGCAGGACACGTGGACGAGGGAGGGGCTGAGGTCGTCGAGGTCGACGTCCAGGCGGGCGGCGATGCCCTCGCCGCCGAGCACCTCGACGGTGCGGGCGGCCGGACCGTGGCCCTCGGTGACGAAGACCGTGCGCCAGCCGTCGGCGAGCCAGCCCTTGGTGTCGGCGAGCGCCCTTGCGGTGTCGCCGCGGTAGGTCTCGGTGGCGTGCATGCCCAGCTTGAGGGTGTCCGCGTCCAGTTCCTCGTCGGCGGCGAACGGCGAGACGGACCACCACATCATGTCCAGCTCGCGCGCGCGGTCGCGGACGTCGGCGATGGACCACAGGGAGGCGGCGCCCACGTCGATCGGGGCGTCGCCGCCGCCCGCGGTGGCCGCCCAGGACGCCTGGAGGAACTCCTGGCTGGTGGCGACGAGGTCGGCGGCGCGGGTGCGGACCCGCTCCGGGTCGCAGACCACGGCCATGGCGCCCTTGGGCAGGACGTCGAGGAGCAGCTCCATGTCGTCGACCAGGACGGGGGCGAGGGACTCCATGCCCTCGACCGCGATGCCCTCGGCGATCTTGTTGAGCAGTTCACCCAGCTCCGGGTGCTCTTCGGCGAGGGCACGCGCGCGTGCGCGCACGTCGTCGGTGAGCAGCAGCTCGCGGCAGGGCGGGGCCCACAGGCCGTGCTCGGCGACCTCGAGGGAGCGCTGGTCGGCGACCTTGAAGTAGCGGATCTCCTCGACGTCGTCGCCCCAGAACTCGATGCGCAGGGGGTGTTCCTCGGTGGGCGGGAACACGTCCAGGATGCCGCCGCGCACGGCGAACTCGCCGCGCTTCTCGACCAGCTCCACGCGCGCGTAGGCGGCGGCCGCGAGGGCTTCCACGATCTCGCCGAGGTCGGCGGTCTGGCCTGTCCGCAGCGCCACGGGTTCCAGGTCGCCGAGGCCCTTGACCTGCGGCTGGAGCACGGAGCGTACGGGCGCGACGACGACCGAGACCGGACCGGTCTCGGGGTCGTCGGGGCGGGGGTGGGCGAGGCGGCGCAGGACGGCGAGGCGGCGGCCGACGGTGTCGCTGCGGGGGCTGAGCCGCTCGTGCGGGAGGGTCTCCCAGGAGGGGTACTCGACGACGCCCTCCTCGGGCAGCAGCGAGCGCAGGGCGGCAGCGAGGTCCTCGGCCTCGCGGCCGGTGGCCGTCACCGCGAGCACCGGGCGGGCCGCCTCGCGGGCGAGGGCGGCGACCGCGAAGGGGCGGGCGGCCGGGGGGCCGACGAGGTCGACGTGCATGCGGTTGCCGTCCGCCGCCGCCTCGATCGCTTCCGCGAGGGCGGGGTCCTTGACGACGGCGTCGAGCAGACCGTGCAGGCTCATGGAGGAGGCTTTCCGTCCGGGTGTGGGCAACGCGAAGAGCCCGACTCGGGTGAGGGCCGGGGGGTCTCCAGCCTACGTCGCCGGGCTCGCGGGTGCCTGAGCCTGTGGACAACTGCGGGCCTGGGGACGAAGCCGGCGCACTCGAAGACCCGGTGCCGGGAAGTCCTCCAGGACTTCCCGGCACCCGGGGCCTCCCCCCCCAACCCCCTGTGGGGGGGGCGTTCG
>NZ_JAJSZC010000312.1:0-7149 GCF_036815105.1 Streptomyces sp. IBSBF 3136 | reverse complement strand
GGTGTGGGGGAGGGCGGCGGGAAGGGTGCGGCCGTCTCGATCAGTCCGCGGTAGTGGTCGAGCCACTTCGCGTTGTTGAAGCTGACCGCCGCGGTGACGCGGCCCCGGTAGCCGTACGCGGCGACGAAGCGGCGGTCGGCCACCGAGCCCTGGGCGAGGACGACCTCGTCGGCGAAGGTGGGTACGCCGACGGACTTGATGTTGGCGCCGAACTGGATCGACCAGAACACCGGCAGGGTGAGGTGGGGCCAGCGGTCGGCCTGGGGGCTGACCATGTTGTGCGCCGCGACCTCGGCCTGTTCGACGGCGTTGGCCCAGTGCTCCAGGGAGATGAGCCGGTACTCGTAGACCGGGTTGGGGCAGCGTGCCACGTCTCCGGCGACGAAGACGTCGTCGGTGATCAGGCCGTCGAGGGTGAGGGCGCGGCAGCCCGTGTCGCAGGCGATCCCCCAGACGCCGGCGGCCAGTCCGGAGCCCCGCAGCCATTCGGTGTTGCGGATGCCGCCGAGTGCCACGACGGCGACGTCGGCGTCGACGGTGCTGCCGTCGTCGAAGTGCGCGCGGCGGAAGTGCCCCTGGTCGTCGCCCTCCAGCCGGGTGACCTTGACGCCGCAGCGCAGGTCGACCCCGTGGGCGCGCTGCATGTCCGTGGCGACCTCGCCGATCATGGCACCGAGCGCTCCGACCAGCGGGGCCGCCGCCAGTTCGGCGACGGTGACCTCTATGCCGCGTTCACGGCAGATCGAGGCGATCTCGGAGCCGGTGAATCCCGCCCCGATGACCAGGACGCGGGAGGGCCCGGCGGCCAGGGCCTGTTGCAGCCCCTCGGCGTGTTCGCGGGTGCGCAGGACGAAGACGCCGTCCAGGGCCGCCTCGCTCTCGACGAACCAGGGCCGGGCCCGTACGCCGGTGGAGATCAGGACCCGGTCGAAGGGGATCTCGCGTCCGTCGGCGAGGTGCACCTGGTTGGTGGCCAGGTCCAGTCCGTCCGCGGGCACGCCCAGCAGCCAGTCCGCGTCGACCGCGCGCCGGCGCGGGAGTGTGGTGCCGTCGGCCGGTACCCAGCCGGTCAGTACCTGCTTGGACAGGGGCGGCCGGTCGTACGGCTCGCCCGTCTCGTCACCGATCATGGTGAGGGAACCGGTGAAACCCTCGTCGCGCAGCGTCTCCGCGGCCCGGAGTCCTGCCAGCGACGCCCCGACGATCACGATGCGGCCCTCGCGCTTGAAGGCGCGCAGGTTGTCGGCGCTGGTCATGGCGTCGACGCCGTCACTGGTACGTCCCGGCCCTCGAGCCGTCCCTCCAACTGGTCGACCAGGATGGCCTGGACCGGGCAGGCGGCCGCCGCGCGCAGCACGCGGTCGCGCTGGGCGTCGTCGGGATTCGGGTCGTACATCAGCGCTTCCTCTCCGTGCATCCGGAACGCGTCCGGCGCGAGGAAGGCGCACTGCGCGTACCCCTGACAGCGAGAAAGATCAACCACAACTCTCATGCCGACCTCCACAGGCACCGCAGGCCGTGGGAACCCCGGATCCGGCGTCACTGCGGCGCGCACGGGACGGGACAAGCCTCGGTGAGAGGATTCGGCCGGCGGCCGCCCGGGGGAGGGGCGATGGGCCGCACTCGTCGGGTCTCCGCAGGGGGAGGTGCGTCGCGCAGCGGGCGACCGGCGTCTGTGGAACCGCCCAGAGAACCTGACCTGGTTGTGACAAAAGCCTATCCCGGGCACATATCACCTGCATGCCAGAAGAGACCGGGAGGCAGGCATGGGACAAGTGCTGGGTGATGTGCTGGGCCTGGCGGCCGGTGTCGCCGTCAGCCCGCTTCCGATCGTCGCGATCATCATCGTCCTGGCGACGCCTCACGGACGCCGCAACGGCCTGGTGTTCGCCACCGGTTGGGTGGTGGGCCTGTCGGCCCTGGGCGCGGTGACGCTGGCGATCGGCGGCGGGGGAGACGCCTCCGGCCACGGGCATCCGGCCGACTGGGTGGGGGTGCTCAAGCTCGCGCTGGGGGTGGCGCTGGTGCTCTTCGGCGTACGGCTGTGGCGGCACCGGCCCACCGATGTCACGCAGGCGCAGCTGCCGCAGTGGATGGCCGCGATCGACCGCTTCGCCCCGATGAAGATCTTCCTCCTCGCCCTGCTGCTGTCGGCCGGGAACCTGAAGAACGCCCCGCTGACCATCGCCGCGGCGGCGTCCATCAGCTCGTCGGGGCTGCCGGTCGGGCAGCAGATCGGCGCGCTGGCCATCTTCGTCGTCATCGCTTCCGTCGGGCTGCTGGTTCCGCTGGTGGTCTTCCTGATCCTGAACGAGCGGGCCGCGCCCATGCTGGGCAACTGGAAGGAATGGGCCGCACGGCACAATGTCGCGATCATGGCGGTCCTGTTCTTCGTGTTCGGGCTGAAGCTGCTGGGGGACGGCATCGACGTCCTGACGTCCTGACTCCCGCCCGGCGCCCGTTCCTCACCCGCTCGGCGACGTCCGGGTGCCGCGGCCCGGTTCCGTGCCGAGGATGGAGGGGGCGCCGGGCGGTCCCCGCGGGCGCCTGAGCGCGAGGTGACTGGATCATGGCGGAACGCGGTCGCGGGAACGGGGCGCGAAGGTGGGCCCGGGTGGGCGCCGCCGGGGTGTGCCTGGGGGTGCTCGGGGGCCTGCTGTCGGGGTGCTCCGGGACGGACGCCGCCGCCGAGAGCCCGACCGCCTCCGCGTCGCTCGCGTCCACGCCGCCGAAGCAGCCACCGCCGCAGTTGTCCGAGGCCCAGGTGCGGGCCGCCGTGGACCGGCTGGACGGCCTGGTGCGGGACGCGATGCGGCGGACCGGGGTGCCGGGGGTCGCCGTGGGCGTCGTCCACCAGGGCAGGGTGGTGTACGCGAAGGGCTTCGGCGTCCGCGAGGTGGGCAGGAGCGCGAAGGTCGACCCGGGGACGGTGTTCCAGCTGGCGTCGCTGTCCAAGCCGCTGGCGTCCACCGTCGTGGCCGGGGCCGTGGGGCGCAGGGTCGTCGGCTGGGACGACCGGATCGTCGCCCATGAACCGGGCTTCGCGCTCAAGACCCCGTACGTGAGCGAGAACGTGACGGTCGCGGACCTGTTCGCGCACCGCAGCGGGCTGCCCGACCACGCGGGCGACCTGCTCCAGGACCTGGGCTACGGGCGCGACTACATCCTGACGCACCTGCGCCTCGAACCGCTGACCCCGTTCCGCGCGAGCTACGCCTACACCAACTACGGCCTCACGGCGGCGGGCGTGGCGGTGGCCGACGCGGCGAGGACCGACTGGTCGCGGCTCGCGGCGGACACGCTGTTCGAGCCCCTGGGGATGGACCACTCGAGCTACCGGCGCGCCGACTACGACAAGGCCGCCGACAAGGCGTCGCCCCATGTCGAGGCCGACGGCCGCTGGGAGCCGTCCACCACGGAGAACGCCGACAGCCAGGCCCCCGCGGGCGGTGCGAGTTCGAGCGTCGACGACCTCACGAAGTGGATGCGTCTGCAACTGGACGACGGCGTGTTCGGCGGGAAGCGGCTCATCGACCCCGCGGCCCTGGACCGGACCCGTGTCCCGCACTCCGTCGCCATGGAGCCGCTCGCCCCGGCGGGCGAGCCCGGCTTCTACGGGCTGGGCTGGAACGTCGGGTACGACCAGCGCGGCCGGCTGCGCCTGAACCATTCCGGCGCCTTCGACCTGGGCGCCGCGACGTCGGTCACCCTGCTGCCCGGCGAGCGGCTGGGCATCGTCGTGCTGACCAACGGACAGCCCGTCGGGGTGCCCGAGGCCGTGTCCGCCGCGTTCTTCGACATCGCGCAGAACGGCGGACAGACCGTCGACTGGCTGCCGTTCTACGAGAAGGTGGTGCGGGCGGCCGCCTACACGGGCGCCTCACCCACGGACTACGCGAAGCCGCCCGCCGGCGCCGCACCGGCGAAGGCCGGCGACGTCTACACGGGCACCTACGCGAACGCGTACTACGGTCCGCTCACCGTCGCCCGTGACCGCGGCGGCGGGCTGAGCATGAGGCTCGGCCCGCACGGGATGTCGTTCCCGCTGAAGCACTACACGGGTGACACCTTCAGCTACCGGACCCGGGGCGAGAACGCGGTCGGCCTGTCCGGCGTCACGTTCCACGTCCGCTCGGGCCGCGCCACGAGCGTCACCGTCGAGCACCTCGACGCCAACCGCCTGGGCACCTTCAGCCGCTGAGTGGCGGCCGCCTCCGGTACCGAGGAACGCCGCGTCGGCACGGCGTCCTCGGGACACGGCGGGGTACGGCACGGGATGCGGTGGGCCGGCGGCCCGGTGGGCCGGCGGGCCGGCGGGTCACGCCGTGGTGCGCCAGCCGGGTTCCAGGCTGTCGAGCAGGGCGTGGAAGGCCTGGTCCGCCCGGTCCCAGTGGCCGTCCGCCAGTGGGGTGGTCAGCAGCCCGAAGCCCGCGCCGACCAGCAGGGTGGCCTGCGTCCGGGCCCGGTCCCCGGTCATGCCGAGGTCGCGGAAGACCGAGGTGAGCAGGTCCGTCCAGGCGGTGACGACGTCCCGCATGACGGGCCCGTAGCGGCTGCGGTCCAGCACGCTCGCGCTCATGAGTTCGAGGTAGAGGGGGAGCGAGGCGCGGATGTCGGGGTCATCGAAGCGCCGCCACAGCTCCTCCAGGAAGCGGCGCAGGGCCGCCGGGTCCTTCGGGGGGCCGACGGACTCCAGCAGCTCACGCACGCGGGTGAGGGGCCGGCGCTCATAGCCCCCGAGTGCCTCGGCGACCATGCGCTCCTTGGTCCCGAAGTAGTACAGGAGCATGCGGTCGCTGGTGCCCAGGGCCCGCGCCAGTGGGCGCAGGGACAGCCCCGCGAGGCCGTTGCGGAGCACGTAGGCGCGAACCCCGTCGAGAAGGTCGCGCCGCTTGGCCGGGTCTGGCGGGCGAGGCATGGGAGGCTCCCTTGGAGGCGGGCCGCCGGACCGCCGTTGGGCAGTCCGTTTTCCGGGTTTTTGGAAGGGTCTTTACTGTAGCGCCCGCTACGTCTACATTGGTGAATGTAACGACTGCTACATCTGCTAAGGATTGATTCTCATGGCCGTCCAGGCCATCGCGCACCCCGTCGCCTCCCGTCGAGGGGACCGCTCCTCGCGTGCCACCGCGCACACCTGGATCGCCCGGCAGTGGGCCCTGTGGTCCCGCATGCTCACCCCGCTGCGCCCGCTGGACGCCCCACGGGGCCGGGCCACCGCCTGGGACGCCTCCTGGCCGCTGCCGCGGGACGCGGCCTCCGTGCGGCAGGCGCGGCGCCTCGTGACGGGGCAGCTCGCCCACTGGGGTCTCGGCCACCTCGCCGACACCGCCGAGTTGCTGGTCAGCGAGACGGTCACGAACGCCCTGCGGCACACGCGGGGCCCGCTCCGGCTCAACGTGCGGCTGTGCGACGCCCGGCTGCTGTGCGAGGTCGAGGACACCGAAAGCGCGGGTCCGGTGCGCGCCGCCGTCGACCTGGACGCGGAGTGCGGCCGGGGCACCGAACTGCTCGACCTGCTGTCGGACGCCTGGGGCGGTGTCCGGACGGCCACCGGCAAGACCATCTGGTTCGAGCTGCGGGCCGGGAAGGCGGGTCGGGCCGAGCGGGTGGGCTGAGCCCCGCCCCGGTCGGGCTTCGGGCGACGCCGGCCGGCGCGATCGGCCGGTCCGGTCGGCGCAGGACGTCCGTGATCGGCCGGCCGGGTCAGCGCACGACGTCGAAGACGTTCTTCTGCAGGCCGTTGGCGTAGACCTCGTGCTCGACCAGCTTCAGCTTCTGGGCGTCCTTGTCCGTGGTGCTGAACAGGCGCTTGCCCGCGCCGAGCAGCAGCGGGAAGACGAGCAGGTGGTAGCGGTCGACGAGGCCGGCGTCCGTGAGGCCGTGGTTCAGCTCGGCGCTGCCGTGGACGATGATCGGACCGCCCTCGGTCTCCTTGAGGGCGGCGACCTCGTCGAGCGAGCGCAGAATCGTGGTGTCGCCCCAGTCCGTCACCAGGTCGTCCTCGGTGAGGGTGGTGGAGACGACGTACTTCGGCATCACCTTGTAGTCGGCGAAGTCCTCCATGGCCGGCCACACCGGGCTGAACGCCTCGTAGCTGACCCGGCCCATGAGCATCGCCGTGGCCTCCTTCTGCTCCCGGCCCTTGAGCTCGAAGGCCTCCGGGAGGAACTCGACGTCCTTGAACGTCCAGCCCGCGTTCCGGTAACCGCTCTCGCCGCCAGGAGCCTCCACGACGCCGTCGAGCGAGACGAAGGCGGTGCTGATCAGAGTGCGCATGAGGATGTCTCCGTGGTCTCGTCGTGGTCGCGTCGCCGTCTCACGCGTGGTGGGCGTGCCCCTGTGTCGCTCCCAGCATCTGACCGACAAATTATTTTGTCAAGGCGATCCGAGTTGTCGGAGGGCCGTGTCGACCTCAGGCCGCGACCATCGGCCGGTCCGGGCCGAGGTACCGCACGTCGGTGTGCTCGGCGTGCGGGGCGAGCAGGCTCTGGAGCTCGTCCGCCGCGACCTTCAGGAGATCGCCGTCGCGGGTGGCGTGAAGGGTCTCCAGGACGAAGACGGCGTGCGTGGTCTCCTCGGTCACGCGGGTGCGGTGGGCGTCGCGGTGGTTCCAGTGGCGGGTCAGGATCCCGGTGGCGTCGGCGTAGACGATCTCGCCTGGCTTCGGCCGCTCGACGGTGCCGGGCTCGCCGAGCGGGGTGAAGGACTCGGTGCCGTCGGCCCGGCGGACCACGACGTCGCCGTCGACCCGGTCCAGGTCGAAGGCCCCGGCGGGCAGGCCGTGCCGGACGGACACCGCGTTGTACGAGTCGACGGCCGGGTTGATGCGCGGCAGGCTGCCGTTCTTGGCGAGGCGGCGGCCGAGCGCGTCGACGCTGGGACGCGTACGGCGCGGGTTGGTGCCGAAGGAGCGGTAGGCGGTGTGCCAGGACTCGATGCGGGGGTCGGTCTCGTCGGCGGGCCGCCAGCTGCCGTCGGCGAGCTGCTGCTCCAGCTCCGCCAGGGCGGTGACGGTGTGCGGCCAGGGCTCGCCGCCGCGCAGTCCGCCGGCGGTGACCAGCGCGATGAGGGTGTCGGGGAACGCGTCCGCGACGGCGGGGGCGAGGTGGAAGGCGGACATGGGCGGGTTTCCGTTTCCTGCGGGGGGCG
>NZ_JAJSZC010000311.1:0-7223 GCF_036815105.1 Streptomyces sp. IBSBF 3136 | reverse complement strand
GTGATGGGGGGTGAGGGCTCGGGTGAGGGGTGGGTCGAAGGGAGGTTGGTCAGAGGACCTTGGAGAGGAAGGCGCGGGTGCGTTCCTGGCGCGGGTCGTCCAGGACGGCCGCGGGCGGCCCCTGTTCGACGACGACTCCGCCGTCCATGAACACCACGGTGTCGGCGACCTCGCGGGCGAAGCCGATCTCGTGGGTGACGACGATCATGGTGGTGCCGGTGCGGGCCAGGTCCTTGATGACGTCGAGGACTTCGCCGACCAGTTCCGGGTCGAGCGCCGAGGTGGGCTCGTCGAAGAGCAGCACCTTCGGCTCCAGGGCCAGCGCGCGGGCGATGGCCACCCGCTGCTGCTGGCCGCCGGACAGCTGGCGCGGATAGGCGTCGGCCCGGTCGGCGAGGCCGACCCGGTCCAGCAGCAGGCGAGCGGTCTTCCGCGCCTCCTCGCGCGGGCGGCGCAGCGCGGAGACGGGGGCCTCGACGAGGTTGTCCAGCACGGTCAGGTGCGGGAAGAGGTTGAAGTCCTGGAAGACGAACCCGATCCGGGTGCGCTGCTTCAGTACGTCCTTCTCCTTCAGCTCGTGCAGCCTGCCGCCGGCGCGGCGGTAGCCGATGAGTTCGCCGTCGATGCTGATCCAGCCCCGGTCGACCTTCTCCAGGTGGTTGATGGTGCGCAGCAGCGTGGACTTCCCGGAGCCGGACGGACCGAGGATGACGGTGACCTCGCCGGCCCTGACCTCCAGGTCGACACCGCGGAGCACGTCCAGCGGGCCGAAGCTCTTGTGGACGCCGTGGACGTCCACCATCACCTCACTCATCGGCTGTCTCCCACGGGTGCGGTCCCCAGGGGCTTCAGGGGTACGACGGGACGGCCGCCCCGGGCCGCCTGCGAGCGCACGTCGCGCAGGAAGTGGCGGGCCCGCTGGAGCGGGGTGGGCGGCGGGGTGCGGTCGGCGCCCCGGGCGTAGCGGCGCTCCACGTAGTACTGGGCCACCGACAGGACGGAGGTGAGCACCACGTACCAGGCGGTGGCGACCAGCAGCATCGGGATCACCCGGCCGGTGCGGCCGTAGATCACCTGTGCCTGGTAGAACAGCTCGCCGATGGACATCACGTAGACCACCGAGGTGCCCTTGAGCAGGCCGATGATCTCGTTGCCCGCCGTGGGCAGGATGGCGCGCATGGCCTGGGGCAGGACGATCCGGCGGATCTGGCGCAGCCGGGGGATGCCCAGCGCGGCGGCGGCCTCCAGCTGGCCGTGGTCGAGGGAGATGACGCCGCCGCGGACGATCTCGGCCGCGTAGGCGGCCTGGTGCAGCGTCAGTCCGATGACGGCGGCCCCGATGGTGCCGATGAGGCTGTTGCTGTCGACGGACCAGAACACCGGCCCGAAGGGGATGCCGATGCCCAGCTCCTTGTACAGGGCGCTCAGGTTGAACCAGAACACCAGCTGGACGATCATCGGGATGGACCGGAAGATCCAGATGTAGGTCCAGGCGACGGTCTGGAGCACGGGGCTGCGCGAGAGGCGCATGAAGGCCAGGACGGTGCCGAGGAGGAAGCCCAGCACGGTGGCGTAGGCGGTGAGTTGGAGGGTCACCCACACGGCCTGGACGATCGTCTCGGACAGGACGTAGTCGCGGAAGACGCCCCACTCCCAGACCGGGTTGGTGGCCAGGCCGTGCGCGAACTGGGCGAGCAGCACGAGCACGGCGACGGCCGCCGTCCAGCGGGCGTAGTGCCGGGCGGGGACGACCTTGAGGGCGGCGGTGTCGTCCTGACCGGCCGGGCCGTCGAGGGCGGGCGTGGTGCCGGGGGCGAACGTGGCGTCGGGTGGGGTGTCCGGGGAGGCGACGGCCGGCGGAGCGGTGTCGGGTGGGTTCGCGCCGGGTGGGGCGGTGTCGGTGGTGGATGCCATCGTGTTGTTCCTGCTCGACTCTCAGGGGTGCTCGGGCGGGTTGATCCGCGATGCCTTGATCGCGGAGGCGGAGGTGCTCCACTTCTTGAGGATCCGGGCGTACGCGCCGTCCCCGATCAGCTCGTTGACGACGGCCCGGAAGGCCTTGGTGAGCGGGGAGCCCTTCTGGAAGGCGCAGCCGACGTCGAGGCGGTGGTACTCGACGGGGGCTCACAGGTCGGCCGCCTTCCCGTGCGCGCCGCACGTGCTTCGGCCGGCAGCTGCTTCTCGAAGGGCAGCGGGCCGACGGTCTCCGGGTCCGCCTCCGTGTCGAACAGCGGGGTGTAGCCCGCGGCGAGGTACAGGCCACGGGCCTCGGGCTGGCGCGGACCTGTGGTCAGGTGGATCCGGCGGTAGCCGCGCGCACCGGCCTCGCGTTCCAGTTCGGCGACGACGCGGCGGGCAAGCCCGCGCCGCCGGTGGGCGGAGTGCGTCCAGATCCGCTTGAGCTCGGCCGTGGTCGCGTCGTAGCGGCGGAAGGCACCGCCCGCGACGGGCTCGCCGTGTTCCAGCAGCAGCAGGAGCAGCCCTCCGTACGGCGGGGTGAACTCCTCGTCGGGGTATCGGGCGATCTCGGCGTGGGCGTCCTTGCCGTATCTGGCGGAGTACTCCTGGCCGAGTTCGCGCAACAGGGGCCGGACGCGCGGGTCGGAGACCGGGACGTGGATGACGTCCAAGTGGGCTTTCGCGAACGGCGGTTGGGTCACGGAGGTCATTCGCCCACCGCCGCGAGGGTCTGCGGCCCGCGGGCCGCCCGCTCGGTGTCGCGCCTGGCGACCTCCTCGCGGACGAGCGGGATCACGTACCGGCCGAAGTCGATGGCGTCGCCCAGCAGGTCGTAGCCGCGGGCGGAGAGGATGTCGACGCCGAGGTCGTAGTAGTCGAGCAGGGCCTGGGCGACCGTCTCCGGGGTGCCGACCAGGGCGTTGGAGTTGCCCGCGCCACCGGTGGCGGCGGCCGTCGGGGTCCACAGGGCCCGGTCGTAGCGCTCCCCCGCCTCCGCGATGGCGATCAGCCGCTGCGAGCCGGTGTTCTGCGGAGCCGCCGCCTCGGGAGTGCTCCTGCGGTGGTGCCTTCCGAGGCCGGCCTCGCGGCGTTGCCGGATGGCGCCGACCGTGCGGTGGGCCTTCTCCCAGGCCAGTTCCTCGGTCGGGGCGATGATCGGGCGGAACGCCACCTGGATGCGCGGGACTTCGGCGCGGCCCGCTGCCCTCGCGGCGGCCTTCACGTGCTCGATCTGCTCGGCGGTCCTCTCCAGCGGCTCGCCCCACAGGCAGTAGATGTCCGCCTCGGCGCCCCCGGCGGCGTACGCGGCGGGTGACGAACCGCCGAACGAGACGTCGGGGCGCGGTTGCTGGACGGGGAAGACGTCGCTGACGAAGTCGTGGAAGCGGTAGTGGTCGCCCTCGTGGTCGAAGGGCTCGTGGGTGGTCCAGATCTTCTTGACGACGCGGATGTACTCGCGGGTGCGGGCGTAGCGCTCGTCCTTGGTCAGGGTGTCGCCCTCGCGGCGCTGCTCGTGGTCGTTGCCGCCGGTGATGAAGTGCACGGTCAGGCGGCCGTCGCTGATCTGGTCGAGGGTGGCGAAGGTCTTCGCGGCGAAGGTCGGGTAGGAGACGTTCGGGCGGTGGGCGAGGAGGACCTGGAGCCGGTCGAGCCTGCTCGCGACGAACGCGGCGGCCGGTGCCGGATCCGGCGATCCGGAGCCGTAGGCGAACAGCACCCGGTCCCATCCGTGCTCCTCGTGCGCACGGGCGAGCCGGAGCGTGTACTCCTTGTCGAAGGCGGCGCCGGAGCGCGCGGTGGTCTCGGAGCCGTCGTGGGTGGCGGCGATGCCGAGGAACTCCACTGGCATGGGAGGTGGCCTTTCCTCAAGTGCGGGTTCCGTGCCGGGGGTCGGCGAAGCGGCGTGCGGGCACGGCGGGGCGGCCCACGGCGCGGCGCGGCCGGGTACGACGGCGCGCGCGGGGTGCCGGGAAGCCGGGGGAACGGGTGTGATGGCGCCGGGCCGGGGGCCTTGGCGAGGTGGGGCGGCGGCAGCGCGGCCCGGGCCGCAGGACGTTCCGTGGCAGCGCAGCGCGGTCAGCGCGTGTCGGTGCGCGTCAGCGTGTGCGTGCGACGGTGCCGCGGAGGGAGGAACTCGGCCCGCTCAGGGGTGACCGAGGGAGGGAGGGGCCGGTCAGACGGCCCGCTGCCGCTTCAGGCGCAACACGCGGCGGACCACACCCGACCGAAGTCGATGTGGCCACGGGTGACCAGACGCTGTGCGGCATTCATGCGGACCATTGAGCAGTACATCTCGCGCCCCGTCAACTACGGCCCGGATGCCGGACGTACGGAGGAGCGGGGGCGGCTCAGGCGTGGTTGACACCCGCGCGCCGTGTCGCACCGCTCGGCGCGCCGTCCCCGTGAACACGTGTGCCGCCGTTGCCGGCCGGCGTGCCCGCATCCCTCCTTCGGAGAGAATCCTGACTCAACCTGCTCGGCCCCACCTTAACCGCGGTCATCGAGACGGACGCCGGCCACGCGCTCGGCACCGGCGGACTGCGCACGCTGCGCCGGATCGTCATCCCGCGGGCGATGCGGCTGGAGCGGGTGCCCCTGTCCGGGGCCCGTCCGGTGGTCGACGCGGACCGGTGAGGTCACCGCCGCTGTGGTCTTCCCTACATTTCCTATCGATTTACTAGGGAAGCGTTGACGGGCCGGGTGCCAGGTGCGCAGGATGATGCACATGTCCCCCGCGCAGCTACGACTCGTTCGTCGTCGGCATGTCGACTTTGGTCACGTCGCCAGCGCCGCCTGCTGTCGCGCGTAAGGCACACGGCTGACACCCAGCACGCGCCGCTCCGCTCCTTCTTCTCCCATTCCGGGAACCGAGCGCGCCCATCTCCGCCGCGCCGCAGTCCCGACGCACCTCCGAAGGACGATCGCCATGACCACGGCACTTCCGGCTCAGGACGTCACCCCGTCCGGCTCGCCGCTCACCGACGCACCCCGTCTCCGCCTCGTCGGAGACACCACGCGGGCCGGCGGCGAGGTGCGGGGTTCCAGCCCCCTCGTCGCCTATCTCGTGCTCGTGCCCGAAGGCACCGACCCCGCCGACCTCTTCGCCGAGGACGTGCAACCGCCCGAGATCCGGGCGCTCGGCACTCCCACGGACCCGCGCCCCGTGCGGGAGACGGCGAGTGACGGCATCCGCATCGACCACGCGCGCCACGTCGCGGAACTGGACGGCCGGGAACTCGACCTGACCTACCTGGAGTTCGGCCTGCTGGCGCACCTCGTCGAGCATCCGCACCAGACGCACACACGCGAACAGCTGATGGTCGGCATCTGGGGCTACGACCACATCGGCGACGGCCGCACCGTCGACGTCCACGTCGCCCGGCTGCGCCGCAAGCTGGGCGCCGCCCACCGGCAACGGATCGTCACCGTGCGGCGCGTGGGTTACAAGTACGTGCCCGACCAGCAGCACGACGCCCGCTCCACACACTGCCGTTGACTCTGAGGAGACCTCCACCATGGGCCTTGCCACCGCGCCGTCCGGCACCCTTTCGGAGCCCGACCCGACCGGGCCCGGCCGCGCGTACTGGCTGCGCGTGGCCCGCGAGACCGCGGACGACCTGGCCACGGACGCGGTGGCCCGGGAGCAGGCGGGCAAGCCCCCGTTCGACGAGGTGTCCCGGCTGCGGGAGGCGGGACTGCTGACACTCCTTGCGCCCGCGGGGTCGGGGGGAGGCGGCGCGGACTGGCCCACCGCCTACGCCGTGGTCCGGGAGATCGCCGCGGCCGACGGCGCGATCGGTCAACTGCTCGGCTCCCACTACTTCCTGTCGTGGAGCGCCCGGTTCTTCACCGAACCCTCCCGCGCCGCCCGCCTGGAGCATCGGTACGCGGCGGAGCAGTGGTGCTGGGGCGGCGGCCTGGCCCGTCAGGAGAGTCCGCTGACGCTGACCGGGACCCGCGGCGGCCAGGTGCTCGACGGGCAGCAGAGTTACGCCACCGGAGTCCTGGTCGCCGACCGCATCGCCGTGTGTGCGGTGCGCACGGACACCGGAGAACCCCTCGCCGTCGTCGTCGATCCCGCCCACCCGGGTGTCGGTGTCGAGGCCGACACCGACACCTTCGGCCAGCGCCTGTCGGCCGGCGGGAGCGTGGAGTTCGACGCCGTACCGGTCGCGGCCGACGACGTACTCGGCCCTCTCTCCGCCGACGAGGACTTCCTCTCGCCCCTGGCCGCCCTGGCCTCGCCGGTGGGCCGGCTCCTCTCCGTCCAACTGCGGCTGGGCATGGCCGAGGGGGTGCTCGCCGAGGCCCGGGAGTACAGCAGGCTGAGCCACTCCGCCTGGCACCCCGCGCGGCCGGCCGGCTCCCCCCAGGACGCACAGGTGCTGGCCGCCTACGGGGAACTGACCGTCCTCACCCGCTCCGCGTCCGCGCTCACCGATCAGGCGCTGGCTGCCGTGCAGGGCGCGTTGACACGTGCCGACGACCTCACGTACGACGAGTACGCCGACATCTCCGTCCTCGTCGCCATGGCCGAAGCCGCCTCCTCCCGGGCCGCCCAGGAGTCCACCGCCCGCGCCCTCGACATCGTCGGCGTCCGCTCCACGTCCTCACGCCTGGGCTTCGACCGCTTCTGGCGCAACGCCAGGACCCACACCCTGTACGAGCCCGTCGCCCACCGGCTCCGCGACATCGGGGACTACTTCCTCAACGGCACGCACCCGCCGTTCGTACTGCCCGGCTGACCGGCGGCGGGCGGCACGGTCCGCGGCCGCCCGCGAACCTCCGACGGGATGGGGCAGTTGTCGCCCATCCCGTATTCCGAGATACGCCCGTCCAACATACGAACGCCCTCTTGGGCTGGGCGCCGGCTTCTGCCACGATCCCTATCAGCCAGGTAGGAAAACTAGGGATCACGAGGGGGTGCCGCCATGAGATCGCTCAGCCGCACGCTCCTCCTGCTGCCCCAGCTGACCTCGCGTCGCCACATCGACCTGGGCCGCACGTCCAGTGCCATCTGTCGGTTCGTCTGAGCCGTCCGCTCACCCCGTCGGCGCCGCGCGGCAACCGCCGCGCCACCTCCCCGTCCCGCGACGTCCGCGGACGGGCGGGTCACCTCCGGCCGACAGCACCACGCGCATGACCCGTCCGCGGGTTCAAGCCGCGACACGTCTGTGACCAGGCGCACCACCCGCTCCCCACGCCCCGCCCGCCCTCCGGCCCGGAACCGCGTTCCGGCTGCCACGGGCCGGCGGGTGCCGCAC
>NZ_JAJSZC010000310.1:0-7328 GCF_036815105.1 Streptomyces sp. IBSBF 3136 | reverse complement strand
GCTGGGGCCGGGTCTGCGGGGACGGCGTGGGCTCCGGGGAGGTTCGGCGGGGCAGGCGCAGACGGCGGGTGAGCCAGGTGGTGAGGGCCACGGCCAGGCCGAGGGCGAGCAGGAGCCAGGAGACCGTGCGCAGGGTGGCGGTCAGGGCGTCGTAGACCGCGCCCGCGGCCGGGTGGGGGACGTCGGCGGGCAGGCCGGAGAGGGTGAGGCCGCGGCCGACGGTCAGTGCGACGCCGAGCAGCGCGCCGCCCAGGGCCGTACCGAGCGCGGTCGCGGTGACGGCGCGGCGGCGGTGCACGGCCAGCGCGATCCCGGCGACGGCGAAGACGACGGCCGCGACCGGCAGCCAGAAGCCGGCGACTTCGAGCACCCGGAATCCCTTCCTCAGCGGGGCCACCTCGGCCGCCTGGAGCACGGGTACCGCGGTGTGCTCCACCGGGATGCGCGCGGCGAGCGGGATGTGGTCGTGGGTGAGCTGGCGCTTGACCTGCGCGGTGACCGGCGCGAGGTCGACTGTGACCGGGCGTCCGGCCGCGTCGCCTGCCGGGTCCTCCTCGCGCAGCGCGCGCAGGATCGCGTCGTGGGTGACCCGGTTGCCGGTGTCCCAGGCCAGCCGGAAGGCGCGGGTCTGGGTGAAGGAGCGCACCGCGTCGTGCACGAACGGGGCGACCGAGCCGCGCAGCGGGCGCACGTCCACCTTCTGGTCCACCTCGCGCAGGATGCCGTCCCCGACCGTCTCCGCGACCGCCTCCCGCACGTCCGGGTCGGCGGCGAGCGGCGCCATGGTGGTGACGTACCGGCCCGTGTCGGCGAGTCCGTACGACGCCCAGGCGGCCAGCGCGCCGAACGGCACGAGGAGGCAGGCCAGGACGATCAGTACGGCCGACAGCGCGTTCCTGATACGTGGGGGCACCCTCCCAGGCAAGGGCCTGAAGGGCCGGTGCGCGAGCGGTGCGCCCGCGTTCGGGGGAACGCCGGGGCCGGACGGCCGCACCCGGCCGCCCCGGCCGGACGGGCGGGGGCCCCGGCCGCTGTCCGGCCGGGGCCCCGTGCGTGCCGCGCGCTCAGCCGACGCGGTGCCCGGCCGCGTCCTCGCGGGTGTAGTAGTGGTAGAAGAGCACGGCGAAGGTGACCGCCGCGATCACCAGCGACATACCGATGGACCTGAGGATCGACTCACCGGCCTGGCTGTACAGGAACCCGAACGAGCAGCCGTAGAACGCGGTCCAGGCCAGGGCGTGCAGTTCCCGGCGCAGCCGCGGGGCGAAGGCGAGGAGCGCCATCAGCACCGCCGCGAACACGACCGCCGTGACGAAGCCGAAGAGCAGGTTCCAGCCGGTGATGGGACCACCGCTGCGGCGGTTGGCCGCCGCCCAGTAGCCGTAGACCAGGCCCAGCAGGACCGGTGCGACCAGCCGCCCGATCCGGTGGGTGCGCTCGTCGAAGACGTTCGGTGGGGGGCCGGTGGTCACGGCCGGACGGGTGGTCCGGGGCATTCCGCCCGGCGCGGGTGCCGCTTGAGCCATGAGAGCACTCCTCTCTCTCCTCGCCCCCGGTTCCAGGGCACACCTGGCGGGACGCCCTGGCAAGTCGGCCGGGAGGGTGACGGGTGCCCGGATGCGGCCGGGGCGTTCCCGTGCTTGCCTGAGGGGCATGGAGGGCTGCCCGCCGTGACGGAGGTGGAGTACCGCGCCCGGAGGCAGCTGCTGCGGGTCCGCGGGCGGAGCATCGCCTGGGTGCCGCCCCTGCTGCTGCTCGTCGGCGTCGCCCTCGTGGACTTCAACACCAGCGAACGGTTCCGCGTCATCTCCTGGATCGTCCTGGTGCCCGGTACGGCCGCCGCGATCTGCGGGGTGTGGACGACCGCCGGGTACGCGCTGGTGTCGGTGGTGACCTACGTCCTCGTGGACAGCGCCTGGCCCGGCGAGTACCAGGCCGGGCTGGCCGACTTCGTCCTGGTCGCGCTCGGCGGAGTGATGGCCACGCTGGCCTCCGTCGTGCGGGTGCGCCACGAGCGGCAGATGCTGCACATGCGGGACATCGCCGAGACCACCCGGCGCACCGTCCTGCGGCCGCTGCCGCCGCGCTGGGCGGGCCTGGAGCACGCGGGCGTGTACCTGGCGGCGGACGTCGACGCCCGGGTCGGCGGCGACTTCTACGACATCCAGCCCGGCCCGCACGGCACCCGGGTCCTCGTCGGGGACGTGCAGGGCAAGGGGCTGGGCGCGGTGGAGGCCGCCGCCGCGCTGCTCGGCACCTTCCGGGAGGCCGGCTACCACGAGGCTGACCTGACGACCGTCGCCGAGCGCCTTGAGGTGCGCATGTCCCGGCACCGCTCGCACAGCACCGCGCTCGGCCGCGAGGACGGCGACCGCTTCGCCACCGCGGTCCTGCTGGGCTTCCCACCGGAGGACCCGGACACGGTCGAACTCGTCAACTTCGGGCACGAGCCGCCGCTCGCCGTCGGCCCGCGCGGCGTCCGCGCCCTGCCGAGCGGCGACGGCCTGCCCCTCGGCTACGGCGACCTCGTGGGCGACGGGCCGCACCTGCACCGGGTGCCCCTGGGGCGCGAGGAGACCCTGCTGCTGGTGACCGACGGGGTGACCGAGGCCCGGGACCCCGCCGGGACGTTCTACCCGCTGGCCCGGGAGGTGGCCCGGGCGGTCGAGGTCGACTCCCGCCGGGCGCAGCCGCGGCGGCTGGTGCGCCGGGTCCGCGACGGTGTGCTCCGGCACAGCGGCGGCCACCTCGGCGACGACACCACGGTCTTCGCCGTGCGGCGGATGGTGAACGAAGCCCCCGTAGGGGGACGTTCGCCGTCCTGAGAAGCGCCTTTGCGGCAGCAGCGGTTACGGTGCTCGCTGTAGGCGATCCACAGGGGAGGGACGATGCCCGGAACCGTGCTGCTGCTCGCGGCCTCGCCGCTGGGCCGGGGACGTCTGGTGGACGCGGCGGGTGTGCTGCCCGTGCTGGCCGCGGTCGCCCCCGCCATACTGTCGGGCACCGACACGGCGAACGTCGTGGAACTCGCCGACCCGCTGGAGCCGCAGGCCGTCCTGACCCGGCTGCGCGCCGCGGCGGCCGCGCCCGGACCGCTCACCGTGTACGTCACCGGCCAGCTCCACCTGGACCGCCGCCAGCGCCTGCCCCATCTCGCGCTGGCCCGCACGACCCCGTCCACCGTCCGCTACACGGCGCTGCCCTGGCACTGGATCAGGGAGGAGCTGCGGCTGCGCCCGGCGGGCGCCACGGCGCTCCTCGTCGATCTGCACACGGACGCGGAGACCTGGCGGCACCTGGCGGGACGGCCGCTCGACTCGGGCCGCACCACCGAGGTCTACGGCCGGATCGCGCCCCCGGCCGGCCGGTGGGGCCTGGCCGAACCGTCGTACATGAGGACGGTGGCGACGCTGCTGCGCAGCGGGCACCGGCCGCCGCTGGCGGAGCTGCACCAACAGGCGCTGGCCCGGATCGCGGACGAGGTGGCGACGAACATCGTGCTCACCGCGCGGCCGCCCGCACCGAGCGATCCGCACGCCGCCATCAGCGCCGCGGTACGCGCCGGCCGGCACGCCGACGCGGACACGATCGCCGCCCGGCACGAGCAGGCGGCGGTGCGGGTCAACGGCCCGGCCTCGGACGACGCCCTGCACTGGGCCGAGGTACGGGCCGACCTGGCGATGTTCGCCGGGGACGCGGTGCGCAGCTGCCGGGCCTGGCTGGCCGTGGCCGGGCTGCGGCTGGCGGCCGGGCAGGCGCCGGACGCGCCCGCCGTGGAGGCGGCCGCGGACCGGGCGCACCATCAGTGGGGGTCCATCGAGGACGCGGCGCGGGCCCGTGAACTCGGGCCCGCGCTGGCGGAGTTGAGGTCGCGGGTGCCGGGCCGCCGGCAGGGCGCGCTGGAGAACGTCCAGCGGCACCTGCGGCAGCTCCAGGCGCGGTAGCGGCCTCAGCCGGTGAAGGTGAAGTACTTCCAGGAGCCGTACGTCGTGGAGTTCACCGTGTCCCCGGACGAGCCGTTGACGTAGTCCGAGCGCATCCGGAACCGCCAGCCGACGTCCGCGCTGTGGTTGCCGGTCACCTCGACCCGGGAGCGGCCGTCGGTGCCGAGCGCGAAGTACTGCGAGTCACCGGGGTACCACTTGCCCTGGTAGTACACCTGGAAGTCGAAGCGCTGCTTGCGGTGCGGGTAGTACGGCATCTTCGTGGTGAACATCGGGTTCTTGTTCTTGTGGAAGAAGTAGTACGTGTGGCCCCAGGCGCCCTTCGCCTTGTAGTGGTTGGCCACCGACGTGGAGACGCTGACCTTGGCCCCGACCGTGCTGGAGGCGGACCGCGACTGGTAGCGGGAGTCGCCGGCGAACTTCGCGGTGACCTTGGTGTCCCGCTTCAGGTCCAGGGTGACCGACAGGTTGCCGCCGGAGCTGACCTTGCCGGACTTCACCAGCTTGTTCGGCTTGTCGGAGCCGAAGGGGTCGGCCCAGATCTCCACCGTGCGGTTCTTGTACGTCGTGCCGAGGTGGGCCGTGAACTTCACGTCCTTGCCGTACGAGTACACCTTGCCGTTGTTGTCGACCGTCAGCGCCGGCTTGGCGCGGGAGACGTCGACGGAGTCGGCGGCCTTGGCCGCGGTGTGCGTGGCGTCACCGTCGTAGGTCACCGTGTACGTCACCTTGCCGCCGGACGGGGGCGTGTCGGTGAAGCTGAACTTGCCGCCGCTGCCGAGCGCCCTGGTGCCGAGGGACTTGCCGTTCGGCGACTCCATGTCGGTGCGGGTGACCTTCAGCGGGGTGCCCGAGGGCAGGGCCAGGCCGGCGGTGAGCTTGCCGGTGACCGTGAGCGACTTGGCGCGGGGCGCGCTCGTCGGGGCGGAGACGGTGAGCGTGGCCTGGTACTTGCGGGGCTCGTCGACGCGGTGCAGCGCCATGGACCCCTGCGAACCCGTCTGCACGTACAGCTTCGTGCCGTCCGCGGACCAGCTCGTCGCGTGCGCGCCCCACGGCATCCAGTTGTGGCTGACGTTGCGCACGCTGGGCTTGTCGGGGCCGTTGGTGAAGACGTAGGTGTCGCCGGCGTCGTCGGTGTCGAGGACGGTGGCCGCGACCGTGCCGTCCGGGGCGATGCTCACGGTCTCCGGCTGGTCCTTGACCGGGTAGGTGCGCACCTCGGCCAGGTCGGAGAGCCGGTATTCGGTCAGCGCCCGGTTGCCGGGTCCGGCGACCACGACGTTCTGCCCGTCGGGCGTGAGCGCCGCGTCGTGGTAGAAGCCGCCCTTGTCCGCGCTGACGCGGATCGCCGGGGTGCCGGAGGACACGTCGTAGACGATGACCGGGCCGGAGCTGATGCCGGCGTCCAGGGCGAGCAGCGTGCCGGGGTTGTCCGGGTCCGCGTACACCATGGGCGGGCCGGCGTAGTCGTGGGCGCCGCCGAGGTCGAGGGTGACGGCCGGCGTCTCGCCGGTCAGGTCGACCACGCCGAGCCCGGACTCCCACTGGTCGCCGTAGCCGAACCAGATCCTGCCGTCGGCGTAGGCGACGTGCGAGGGGGTGGTGCCGGTGCCGGTCGGATACTCGGCGGTCCGCTCCAGGCTCGTGGTGTCGATCGCGACGATCTTGTCGGCGCCGTAGACGGCCGCGTACAGGGTGCTGCCGTCGGGGCTCAGATCGAGGTCCCTGACCTGCGGCAGGCCGGTGATCGTGCGGGTCACCCTGCCGGTGGCGTCGGTGACGACGATCTGGTCGTGGTAGCGGTCGGCGAGGAAGAGCTGCTGGTGGGCGCCGTCCACCACGGTGTCGGAGGCGTCCCAGACCGGGATCGGCCGGTCGGAGTCGGCGTAGGACGGCGAGGCGAGCGCCATCGAGCCGAAGAGGGCGGCCAGTGCGGCGGCCGCCGGAAGGGTGCGCATACGCACGCTGATTCGAACCCCCCGGAACGAATGAGGAAGAAGTGGGTGCCCCGCGTACGGCGGTGTTGTGAGTCCCCTGTGCGCCGTGTGTGGCGGGTGGGTGAAGACCAGGGCCGAAGACTAGGTCATGCCACTGACAAAAAAGCGAGCGCCCCCGAGACCAGGGTCCGCACCCCCGGTACGACCGTGGACAGATCGGGCGCGAAGCGGGGGCTGTGGTTGCTCGGCACCGCCGAGAACTTCTCCGGGAGCGTCTCGCCGGGCGCCTGCTCCCACACGTCGGCCGGGGTGGTGGTGACGAACCAGTACGAGTACGGGATCGAGCCGAGCGCGAGCTGCGGGAAGTCCTCGCTGCCCATCGCCGGGCCCGGGTCGAACACGGTGGCCGCGCCGAACACCTCGCCGTGCACGGCGGCCACCGCGGCGTCGGTGCCCGCGTCGTTGACGGTCACCGGGAAGGTGTTGCCGACGGTGACGGTGGGCTCGCTCGGGCAGCCCGCGGCCAGGCACTCGCCCCGCGCGATGCGCCGGATCGCGGCCAGCATCCTCGTCCGCACCTCCTCGGACTGGGTGCGCAGGTTCAGCGCGATCCGGGCCTCGGTGGGGATGATGTTGTGCCGGGTGCCCGCCTCGATGCGGCCCACGGTCAGCACCGCGGCCTCACGGGCGGCCAGTTCGCGGGAGACGACGGTCTGCAGCCGGACGACCAGGTGGGCGGCGGTCACCACCGGGTCGACGGTGGCCTCGGGGCGGGAGCCGTGACCGCCCCGGCCGTGCACCACGATGTCCACGTCGGTCGACGCCGACATGATCAGGCCGGGCGCGTGCGGGTACAGGCCCGTCGGGCCCGGTGCCGCGTGCTGTCCCAGCAGCACGTCCGGGCGCCCGAAGCGCTCGTACAGTCCGTCCTCGACCATGCGCAGCGCGCCCTGCCCGGTCTCCTCGGCGGGCTGGCCCACGACCAGCAGGGTGCCGTTCCAGGTCTCCCGGCCGGCCGCCAGCGCCCCGGCCGCGCCCGCCAGCCAGGTGACGTGCAGGTCGTGTCCGCAGGCGTGCATCACGCCGTCCGTCTCCGAGGCGTACGGCAGCCCGGTCTCCTCCCGCACCGGCAGCGCGTCCATGTCGGCGCGCAGCAGCACGGTCGGGCCGTCGCCGTTGCGCAGTACCCCCGCGACACCGGTGCCGCCGACCCCCTCGGCCGTCTCGAACCCGGCCGCCCGCAACCGTCCCGCCAGCCGCCCGGCGGTGCGGTGCTCGCGCAGGGACAGCTCGGGGTGGCGGTGCAGATCGCGGTAGAGGTCCTCGAGGTCCGGGACCGGCAGCCCGGAGGTGAGATCCAGAGCGGTGCGCGCGGCGGCAGAGGTCACGGGGCAAGGGTAGGGCAACGGGGCTACGGGGCGAGGGGGTTCGTGGCGGCGGCAGC
>NZ_JAJSZC010000309.1:0-7403 GCF_036815105.1 Streptomyces sp. IBSBF 3136 | reverse complement strand
GGGTGGACGCGTGGGCGGTGGCGGCGGGCACAGCGGCGACTGCGGCGGTCAAAAGCAGCGCGGTGAGGGGTCTGAGCACTCGCTTCCAGGGCAGCATCGGGTGATCTCCTTGCGGCTCAAGGGGAGGTGCGACGGCCTAACCCTGTGATCCGGATCACGAGGATGCTGTTCACTCGTCAAGTTACGGGCGAGTAGCCCGGGTGTGAAGTTACGCGTCAGTAAAAACTTCCAGTGATAACCGGAATGCCACTCGACCACTGACGGACCGTCACCAGGCAGGCCTGACCGGACCGTACGGCGCGAGCCGCAGCAGGCGCTCCCCCAACGCGCCCACTTCACCCTCGCCCAGCAGTTCGACCCATCCCCCCACGACGTCCGCGGCCGCCGCCTCGGCCGCCCGGGTGCACTCCCGACCCCGTTCGGTGAGCACGACGAGCCGGGCCCGCGCGTCGGCGGGGTGCGGCCGCCGCTCGGCGTACCCCTTGCGCACGATCTCGTCGACCAACTGGCTCGCCGCCTGCTTGGTCACCCCGAGATGGGCGGCGAGCTCGGTGACGGTGGCGCCGCCCGGCGCGAGCCGCGCGAAGGCGAAGCCGTGAGCGGGCCTGACGTCCGTGAAGCCGCGCGCCACGACCCCGTCGTTGACGCGTTGCGTGAGGTCACCGGCGACGGCGAGCAGGGCGGCGGACAGGGCCATGGCTTCGGAGTTCTGCACGGATGCATTGAAACACCCTTGACGAATCGGTCAAGCAACTTGACCATATAGTCAAGCAGCTTGACCACTACGTCCAGGGAGTCCTCTTGCCCGTCATCCGTTCGTCCGAGGCCGTGACCCACGAGATCCACGGCGCCCGCTTCGTCTCCTACGCCACCCCGCTCACCGGCAGCAGGGAACTGTGCGCCTGGCGCGGGGAGATCCCGCCCGGCACCAAGGCGCCCGCCCACACCGTCAACCGGGAGGAGATCTTCCATCTGCTCGTCGGCGAACTGCTGATCGGCCTCGACGGGCACACCGAGCGGATCTCCGCCGGCGACACCGTGATCGTCACCGCCGGTGCCACCCTGGCCGTGGAGAACCCGACCGACCACACCGCGATCTCCTGGGTCACCACCTCGGTCGGCCTGGAGGCGCTGCTGGCCGACGGCACGCGCCTCACACCGCCGTGGGCCAACTGAGCCGAGCGCGGGCGGATCACGCCGCCAGCGTCCCCGGCATCACCGCCCGCGGCCCGAACTTCCCGCGGGCCCGGTCGGCCACCTCCTCGATGCGGCGGACCTTCTCGTCCACCGGATCGAAGGTGAGCTGGTGGGCGGCCTGGTCGGCGGGGCCAAGGCCCTCGGCGCGCAGGGCGAGCGCCCGGACCCGGGCGCGCTGGAGGCCGAGCGCCCCGTACAGGTCGTAGGCCGTCCTCGTCAGGGACGCCGAGTGCGCGGTCGGCTCCCTGAGGGTGCGGCTGCGGGTGGTGGTGGAGCGGTCGGCGTAGCGCACGGTGAGCGTCAGGGTGCGGCAGACCTTCGCCACCGCGCGCAGCCGGGCGCCGATCTCCTCGGCGGCCGACAGCAGTGCCCTGCGGTGCCGGTCGGGGTCCAACTCATCGAGCCCGAAGGGGCGTTCGGCCGCCAGCAGGGAGGCACCCGCCCGGGCCCGGCCGAAAGCCCGGGGAAGGGAGTCGGCGTTCGGCACGACCCGGCCGCGGTCGACGCCGGCGGCCTTCTCGCGCAGTTCACGGCCCGCCTTCGCGCCGATCAGCCGCTGGAGCGTGGACAGCGGCGCGGCGGCGACCAGCCCCAGGGTGTCCAGGCCGTACTCGCACAGGGTGCGGGCGGTCGCCGCCCCGACGCCGGGCAGCACGGACACGGGCCGCCCGGCGAGGAACCCCGCGACGGCTGCCGGCTCGGCGGGCACCACGCGGGTCACCCCGGGACGGGCGTCGCGCATCGCGATCCGGGCCAGCATCGGGCCAGGACCGGCGCCGATCGCGCAGTCGACGCCGTGCAGCGCGAGGGCGCGGACCCGGATCACCGAGGCCAGCCCGACGGCGTCGCGCCCGAAGTACCGCTCGGCGCCCCGGAGATCGGCCAGCGCCCCGTCCGGGGGCAGCGCCTCGACGACCGGCGTGAACTCCTCCAGCAGCGCGAGCAGTCCGGGCAGGGCCGCCTCGTCGGGCCGTGGCGGCTGGAAACGTACACAGAGAATGGTCATCCCGCGCTCCCCGGGCTCTGGTGCCACAACTTCCTTCCCACCGCGGGCCCTTCGCCCGCGGGGCGCAGATCGGCCCAGGGGTGCATCTCGTACCCCGTGGGCATGCGGATCGTCCGGGCCTCCATCGGGTCGCGGGCCGCCGAACCGGCAGGCCGGGGCAGCCCGTCCGAACCGGCGACCCGGGCCCGGGACGGCCCTTCGCCGTCCTCCGGCGCGGAGCCCTCCCCGCCGCCGGGCGCCCCGGCCAGCCGGGCCGCGACCCCGTCGAGCCCTTCCTCGCGGCGCACGTCGAGCAGTTCGGCGAGGTTCCAGGCGGCGGAGCCCACCACGCTCAGGCTGCGCGGGCCGCGCCGCTGCACCACTCCGCGCACCAGCAGCAGCCAGGAGTGGAAGACCGTGTGGGCGCAGGCGTCGTGCGAGTCGTCGAAGAAGGCGAGGTCGACCAGGCCCGTGCCGTCGTCCAGGGTGGAGAAGATGACCCGCTTGCCGGACCGGATCGGCGGGGTCTGGGTGGCCGCCTTGGCGCCCGCGACCAGCACCGTCTCCCCGTGCCCGGCCTCGCGCAGCCGGCGCGCCGAGAGCACGCCCAGTTCCTGGAGGAACTCCCGGTGGTCGTCCATCAGATGGCGTGAGGCGTCCATGGAGAGCACGCCCAGCTCGGCGCTGAGCCGCTCTTCCGAGGTCAGGTCGGGCAGGCCGGCCGGGGCGGTCCGCCGGCCCCCGGCGAGGGGGAGCTGGCCCCCGCCGCCGCCCCGGGCGCCCCGGTGCAGCTCGGTCAGGTGCAGTTGCAGGTCACGGCGGTTGGCGCCGAACGCGTCCAGCGCACCCACCTGGGCCAGCCGCCCGGCCAGCGGACGGCTCGGACGGGCCCGCTCCCAGAAGTCCAGCAGGGAGGCGTACGGCTGTCCGTCCGCGATCCGCCCGGCCTCGGCCTCGCTGATGCCGTGCACGTCGCTGAGGGCGAGCCGCAGCCCCCACACCCCTGATTCAGACACCAGTTCGATCCTATGAGCCACCCCGGACACGTTCACGTCCAGCGGCAGGATGGGCACCCCGCGCCGCCGCGCGTCCGCGAGCAGCAGCCGTTTCGGGTACATCCCGGGGTCGTGCGTGAGCAGCCCGGCGTAGAAGGCGGCCGGGTGGTGGGCCTTCAGCCAGGCCGACTGGTAGGTCGGCACGGCGAACGCGACCGCGTGCGCCTTGCAGAAGCCGTACGAGCCGAAGGCCTCGACGATCTCCCAGGTTCGCCGGATGGTCTCCGCGTCGTATCCGTTCGCCGCCGTGTGCTGGGCGAACCACACCTTGATCCGTCCCTGCGACTCCGGGTCGGACAGCCCGCGCCGGATCCGGTCCGCCTCGCCGCGCCCGCAGCCGGTCATGGCGGCGACGATGTCGATGACCTGCTCGTGGAAGACGACGACCCCGTACGTGTCCTTCAGCGCCGCCTCCAGGTCCGGGTGCGGGTAGCGCACGGGCGCCCGCCCGTGCCGCGCCTCGATGAACGGCCGGACCATGTCGGCGGCGACCGGCCCCGGCCGGAAGAGGGAGATGTCGACCACCAGGTCGTGGAAGGTGCTCGGCTGGAGGCGGCCCACCAGGTCGCGCTGGCCCGGCGACTCGATCTGGAAGCAGCCCAGCGTCTCGGCCGACCGGATCAGCTCGTACGTCGCCGGGTCGCCCGGCGCCACCGCGTCCAGGTCGATCCGCTCCCCCGTGGCCCGCTCCACCTCCGCGGCCGCGTGCGCCATCGCCGACTGCATCCGCACGCCCAGCACGTCCAGCTTGAGCAGGCCGAGGTCCTCCACGTCCTCCTTGTCGAACTGCGCCATCGGCAGTCCCTCGCCGCTGGTCGGCACCACGGGCGTACGGGCGAGCAGGGAGGCGTCGGACAGGAGCACCCCGCACGGGTGCATGGCGATTCCGCGCGGCAGGGCGTCGAGGGCCTCGACCAGCTCCCAGAGCCTGCCGTACTTGTCCTTCTCCCCCGCCAGCGCCTTCAGTTCGGGCAGTTCCTCCAGCGCCGCGCGGGCGTCCCGGGCCCGGATGTGCGGGAAGGACTTGGCCACGCGGTCGATCTCGGCCGGGTCCATGGACAGGGCGGCCCCCACGTCCCGGACGGCGTGCCGCACCCGGTAGGTCTCGGGCATGGAGACGGTCGCGACCCGCTCGGTGCCGAACCGGCCGATGATCGCCCGGTAGACCTCCAGCCGGCGCGCGGACTCCACGTCGATGTCGATGTCGGGCAGGACCACCCGCTCCTTGGACAGGAAGCGCTCCATCAGCAGCCCGTGCTCGACCGGGTCGGCGTGCGCGATGCCGACGAGGTGGTTGACGAGGGAGCCGGCGCCGGAGCCGCGGGCGGCCACCCGGATCCCCATCTCCCGCACGTCGTCGACCACCTGGGCGACCGTGAGGAAGTAGGAGGCGAAGCCGTGGTGGGCGATGATGTCGAGTTCGTGGTGCATCCGCTCCCAGTACGCGCGGCGGCCGGCGTAGCCGAGCCGCACCATGCCGGCCGCCGCCCGGGAGGCGAGCGCCCGCTGGGCGGTGCGGCGGCCGGCGCCGACGAGATGCGGTTCGGGGAAGTGGACGGTGCCGATGCCGAGGTCGTCCTCGGGGTCGACCAGGCACTCGGCGGCCGTGACCGTGGTCTGCTCCAGCAGCCGGCGGGCGGTGTCGCGCCGGTAGCCGGCCGCCTCCACGACCCGTTCGGCGACCCGCAGCATGGCCTGCGCGTCCTTCAGCCAGGCCGTGCCCGGGTCCAGCTCCTTGCGGGGGTCGATCGGCACCAGCCGGCGGGCCGCGTCCAGGACGTCGGCGACCGGTCCCTGGCCGGGGTCGGCGTACCGCACGGCGTTGCTGAGGACCGGCCGCACTCCCTGCTCGGCGGCGAAGCCGACGGTGCGGGCGGCCAGCCGCAGGGAACCGGGACCGGTGCCCTCACGGTCGTGGCAGACGGCCTCCAGGCGCAGCGCGCCGCCGTAGACCTCGCGCCAGGGGGCGAGCAGCCTCGCGGCGCGGTCGGGGCGTCCCGCGGCCAGCGCGCGCCCCACCTCCGAGTCCGGGCCGAGCAGCACGGTCAGGCCGTCGCCGTGGTTGGCGGCCCAGGGCAGCACGGGCACACCCCCGCCCGGGCCGCCGCTCCCGTGCGCCGCCGTGACGAGCCGGCACAGGTCGGCCCAGCCGCGGGCGCCGTCCCGGGCGAGGAAGGTCACCCGGGGGGCCGACTCGTCCACGAAGGCGCCGCCGCGCACCGGGGTGCGGCGGCGCTCCGGCCGGGGGGCGGCCGGCTCGGCCACCGCCAGGTCCACCCCGAACAGCGGGCGGACCCCCGTCCCGGCGCAGGCCTTGGCGAACCGGACCGTCCCGGCGAGGGTGTCGCGGTCGGTGAGGGCGAGGGCGTCCATCCCCCGCTCCCCGGCGCGCTCGGCCAGCCGCTCCGGGTGGGAGGCGCCGTACCTCAGGGAGAACCCGGAGACGGTGTGCAGATGCGCGAAGCCCGGCACACACACCTCCACGTCTCGTGAGCCCCGTACGACTCTCGAACATCTGTTCCAACACTCACCATACCCCCAATCCCGAACAAGTGTGCGACATCCGTTCGACCGCCTCCCACCTGCGCAAACGCCGGGACACAAGCGGGCCCCCGCACGCGTCACGCGTGCGGGGGCCCGCCGGAGCCGTACCTGTCAGGGAAGGGTCACGCCGTAGTAGCTGAGCGCCTCGGTGACCGGCTGGAAGAACGTCGTACCGCCGGAGGTGCAGTCGCCGCTGCCGCCCGAGGTCAGACCGTAGGCGGTGGACCCGGAGTAGAGCGGACCGCCGCTGTCGCCGCCCTCGGCGCACACCGTGGTCTGGATCAGGCCGGAGACGACGTCACCGCCGCCGTAGTTGACCGTGGCGTTGAGCGCGGTGACCCGGCCGCTGTGGGTGCCGGTGGTGGAGCCGCGCCGGTAGACGGTCGTACCCACGGACGGGGTGGCCGCGCGGCTGATGGTCTGGCTGCCGACCGCGCTCGGGTGCGCGATCGAGGAGTTGGTGTACCGCACCAGCGCGAAGTCGTTGCCCGGGAAGCTGTAGCCGACGTTGGTGCCCAGCACCGTGGAGTGGCTGGAGTTGCTGTACCAGGTGGAGGCGACCTCACCGCAGTGGCCCGCGGTCAGGAAGTAGTACGTGCTGCCGCTGTGCACGTTGAAGCCGAGCGAGCAGCGGTAGGAGCCGCCGTAGATGGCGTCGCCACCGGTGATCAGCTTGTTGAACTTGCCCGAGGTGTGCTTGATGGTCAGCGCGCCCGAGTCGACGCCGGCCTGCCGCTCGATCCTGGCGATCTCGGCCTTGGACACCGTGCTGTCGACGGTGACGACGACACGGTTGGTCTTGCTGTCCACCGCCCAGGCCGTGCCGGGTACGTCGGCGTTGAGGACGGAGTCGCTCGCCTTGGTGAGCTGGGTGGCGCTGAACGTGTGGGCATCGCTGGCGTTCGCGGTGGGGGCGGCGAACGCGGCTGCGGCCAGGAAACCGGTCGCCACGGCGATCAGCCGGGTCCGTCTCGCCGTGCCGCTGCGGGGAGTGGTGCGCTTGATCCTCACGTGTCGTTCCCTCCCAGGGAGAGTCGGGGGGCCCGCGTGGGGTCGGGGCCCGTGAGGCGCAGTCAGGGACGACCCGGGGTCACCGGGTGTTCATGCCCCTGACAAGCGCTGGGGGGAGTATTCGGCCGAACGGCCGGTCGGCACAAGGGCGCCTTTCGGCCGTGCAGCGTTCAACCGTCCGCCCGCACACGGGCCTTGACTTCTCCGGACGGGAGGCCGGATCAGCCGGTCACCGCACCGCCGGCCCGCACCCTCCCCGTACCGGGGATGTCCGGAAGTCGTCCCTCCGGATGATCCCCGGAGGGTTCTCAGCAACTGTCGCAGGGACAGCAACAGTCACAGCAGTCACACCCGTCGCAGCAGTCACCGCAGCCGGAGCAGCCGTCACAGCCCCCGCACCCGCTGCAGCCGTCGCAGTCACAGTCCCGGCAGCAGCCCTCGCGCTTCTTCCGGGACCAGGGGCCCTCGTACTCCTCGGCGCAGCACATCCGACAGGTGCAGCAGACCAGCAGGAACGCCCCGCACCCGGGCAGCAGACCGCGCGGCACCTTGGGCTTGTGCGGCGCGTGCGGCCCGCCCGGCCCGCCCGGCCCGAATGGCCCGTACGGGTC
>NZ_JAJSZC010000308.1:0-7416 GCF_036815105.1 Streptomyces sp. IBSBF 3136 | reverse complement strand
GGGGTGGGGTGGCGGGCCGGTGACCGGTGTGCGGGTACCGCATAGGCTGTCGGCATCCGCGATCGACACCGCCGTTCAGGCCAGAGAGAACGCCGCAGGGGGCAACCGCCATGACGACAGGTCGGCTCGGGTTGGGGGCGCCGCCCAGCCGCCAGGCCGGGGGAGAAGCCGTGCCGCCGAACGCGGCCTATGCCGGGCAGGTCGTGCACTTCCCGGATCCGGTCCGGGCGGCGCGTCACCCCAGAGGGGTACGCGTCGATGAGCATGGTTACCCGGATTTCTCGCCGTACGCGCGGGCGGCGGCGGACATCGCCGATCCGCCGGAGGGTTTCGGGGTCGACGAATTGCGGCTGACGGACTATGTGTCGGCGAACGCCGCGCTGGCCGCGTCGGGGCACGAGTTGTGGGACACGGTGCCGGATGTGGCGACGCCGCACGGCTGGACGTGGCACCACGTGCTGGGTTCGCGGCGGCTGGAGCTGGTTCCGGTCGAGGTGAAGGCCTTGCTGCGGCACCACGGTGGGGTGGCGACGGCCCGGGTCGACCAGGCCAAGCGCGGTACGCGGCCGTTGCAGGAGACGCGTCCGGCGCATTTCGGGTTGCCGAAGTCGGGTGTGGCGGTGACGGAGTCGCAGGTGCAGGGCGTCGAGGAGGATCTGGGCTACCGGCTGCCCGGCGCCTACCGGTCGTTCCTGAAGGCGGCGGGCGGTTGCGCGCCGGTGGGGGCGGCGTTGGACGCCGAGTTGGGGCTGCTGCTCGACCAGCCGTTCTTCACGGTGCGGGACGAGGCCGCGGTCAACGACCTGGTGTACGTGAACAAGTGCCTGCGGGACCATCTGACGAAGGATTACCTGGGCGTCGGTTTCGTGCAGGGCGGCCTGCTCGCGGTGAAGGTGCGCGGTGAGCGGGCCGGTTCGGTGTGGTTCTGCGCGTACGACGATGTGCGGGACGTGGATCCGTCCTGGTCGCCGGCGGAGCGGGTGGAGCGGTTGCTGCTGCCGTGCGGTGACGACTTCGACGGGTTCCTGGCGCGGCTCGCGGGCAATCCGCCGGAGTTGGAGACGGTGGCGAACCTGATGGTGGACGGCGGGTTCGCGCGTGCGGTCGCGGTGTCGTCCGGCCCGGTGGGGGAGTGAGGTCCGAGCGATGGTGACTTTCGCGCAGGCGCAGGAGCGCGCCGAGGAGTGGATCAACGGGGACGTCCCGGCGTACCAGCATCGTGAGGTGCGGGTGCGGGAGTTCGAGCTGGGTTTCGTGGTGTGGGGCGAGGACCGTGCGGAGGGCCCGCGTTCGGACGCGGGTGCGCAGCGGCTCGTCATCGCGCGGGACAGCGGTGAGGCGACGTTGTGGCCCGCGTTGCCGGTGGGTGAGGTGATCCGCCGGTACGAGGAGGAGTACGGCCGTGGCGACGAGGTCGAGGACGCGGTGCCGGCGCCGCCCGCTCGGGTGGATCTGAACCAGACGTCGTTCCTGCTGAGTCCGCCGGAGTGGTTGCAGGAGGCGGCGGACAAGCTGGGGATTCCGGACCGGCGTGCCGGCGCCGGTGCGGGCTCGGGCTCGGGCGAGGCGGTTCCGGGTCAGTCCGCGCCGGTGGGCGCGGCGCCGCCCGCGCCTGTGCCTTCGGAGGCTTCCGGTGGGTTCGGTGCTTCCGGTGCTTCCGGCGGGTTCGGTGCTTCCGGTGGGGGTGCTGCCGGGGGTGGTGCGCCGGCCGAGACGCAGGCGGGGGTGCCGGTGGGGGCGGATGCCGCCCACTCCGGTCCGGCTCCCGCCGCTGCTCGGACTCCCGCTCCCGCTCGGACACCGGCTGCCGGTGAGGGCGTGGGTGCGGCCGGTGGGCCGGGGAGCGGTGCTTCGTGGCCGGCCGCCGGGGCGGGGGCCGGTGCGCCGGACGTGCCCGCCGGGGCCACGCCGTGGGCCGGTACGGACACCAACGCGGATTCCGGCGAGGACCGGTCGGTCCCGTTGCCCGCGACGGTGTTCGCGCCGCCGTTGAGCGATCCGGACGCGGTGGGCCCGCGGCCGCCGGCGGTCGCGCCCGAGGCGAAGACGGCGCTGATGTCGGGGGGCAGCCAGTTGCCCGCCACAGCGGTCGCGCCGGCGCTTGACGCGTCGGGCGTACCGGGGGCGCAGGCCGCCGGGAACGCGCCGGGTGCTCCGTCGCACGGCACGCCTCCGCCGCCTTCGGGCATGCCTCCGCAGGGAGCTCCTTCCTACGCCCCGGCTCCCGGTGCGCAGGCCGGGCCGCCCGCCGGTCCGGGTGTCCCGCCGGGCAGCACGCCTCCGCCTCCGCCGGGCGGCGAGCCCTACGGCTATCCGCAGGGCCCTGGTGGTCCGGGTGTCCCGCAGGGTGCCCCCGGTTACGGCTATCCGCAGGGGCCGGGCGCCGGTCCGCACGCGCCGCAGCCTCCGGCCGGGCCGGGGCGTCCGCTTCCGCCCCACGCCGGGGACATCGCGGACGCGGCGACCAGCAAGGCCGCGCCGCCGCCGCGCAAGGCGCGCGGTGGGGCGGGCGCTCCGCCGCCTCCGCCGGGCGCCCCGGGTGCGCCGGGCGCGCGTCCGGGGAGCATGCCTCCTCCCCCGCCCGGTGCGCCCGGTGCGCCCGCGGGCGGGTACATCCCGACCCAGTTGGTGTCGGCGCTCGGACCCGAGGGGCCCGGCGCTCCCGGTGGTCCGCCCGGTGCCGACGCGGCCCAGGGCCAGGCTCCGGGCGGTGCTCCGCACGCGCCGGGTGCTCCCGGTGTCCCCGGCGCCCCCGGCGTTCCGGGTGGTACGCCTCCCGGTGGGGTGCACCACGCGGCCACGGTGTTCGCCGACCCGAGCTTGATGGGAGCCGCGTCCCAGCCTCCGGGCGTCCCTGGCGCTCCCGGTGTTCCGGGTGCCCCGGGCATGCCGTATCCGCCCGGCGCTCCCGCGGCTCCGGGCGCCCCTGGCATGCCTCCGGGCCCCGGGGCGCCGCACCTCGCGGGCGCCCCCGGCGCGCCTCAGCCGCCCGGCGCCCCCGGTGGTCCCGGTGGCGCGCGCGGTGCGGTGCACCACGCGGAGACCGTGCTGGCCGCGCCTCCCGTGGCGGGTCCTGGCGCGCCCCCGCCTCCGCCGCCCGCTCCGGGCGCGCCTCTGCCGCCGCCCGGTCCCGGCATGCCGCCCCCCGGGGCTCCCGGCATGCCGTCCGGTGCCGCCGGTGGCCCCGGCATGCCCGGCGCCCCGCAGCCGATGCCGCCGGGCGCGGTGCCGCCGGGTGCGGTGCCGCCGCCGGGCGGCCCGATGCCGGGGCAGCCGCAGGCGTACGGCTATCCGCAGCCGGGGCAGCCGACGGTGGGCCCGGGTTACCAGGCCGTGCTGCGTTACCGCGCGCAGGACGGTTCGGAGCAGCAGCTGATCCGGCGTTCGGCGCCGGGGACGCCGCACCCGGAGTGGCAGATCTTCCACGAGCTGCGGGCGATGAACGTGCCGCCGGACCAGGTGCTGGAGCTGCACACCGAGCTGGAGTCGTGCGAGCTGCCGGGTGCGTACTGCGCGCGGATGATCCGGGAGCAGTGGCCGCAGGCGCGGATCGCGAGCATCGCCCCGTACGGGACGGATCACGCGAGCCGGCAGCAGGGCATGCGGCAGTTGCTGGCACACCAGGGAGAGTTGCACCAGGTGGCGGACGGTCCGGCGCGGCCGGCGCCGGTGCGGGCTCCGCTGGCGCCGGTGCAGGCCGCGCAGCCGGTCCCGCCGGAGGCCGTCGCGCAGGAGCTGGCGGCGGCGTTCGGGCCGGGGGTCTTCCGGTTCGAGCAGCAGGCGGTGTCGCGTCAGGGTGTGCCGCCGGTCGTGGCGCACACGCTGGTGGTGGCCGGATTGCCGGTGGACATGGGTCCGTTCTTCTGGGCGCGGGCACAGCCGGGCCGTCCGGTGCCGACGCTGGCGGAGCTGGCGGCCGAGCGCGGGGTGCAGCCGGCCGCGGACGCGGGCTCGTACCTGGTGATGGGTACGGACTTCGGCAGGGCGCTCTGTGTGCAGTACGGGACGGCGAACATCGTCGCGGTGCCCGTGGAGGCGGGTCCGGGTGGTGCGCCGGTGCCGCCGCAGTTCGTGAACACGGGGCTGCCGGAGTTCGCGCGGTGCCTGGCGCTGCTGGGCCGGATGTGGCGGCTGAGGTTCGGTCTCAACCAGGAGCAGGCGGGCCGCTGGACGGTGGACTTCCAGGCGCAGCTGGCCGCCCTGGACCCGGCGGCGCTGGGTTCGCCGGAGAGCTGGTGGTCGGTGCTGCTGGAGCAGATGTGGGACGGCCTGCTGTAGCGGGCGCGCCCGGGTCCTGACCGCGACCGGGCGCGTCCGATCGCCTCATGCCCTTCACGCCTGAGCGTGAAGGGCATGAGTTTTTCCGTCCGGGGTGCGGGGCCCGTGCCGACCGGAGTTGCCGCATGTCGGAGGTTCGCGACCGTGGCATGTGCGCCGAGTGTCGCGTTTTGAACGCTTATGCACCATCCCTCAGGATGTGCGCCACATGACGTGTCGTGCATGTCCGGCGAGAGGGGTCCCCAGGGTGAGCAGCGCAGTGACGCCGCACCGTTTCGCGACGGTCCGGGGGCGTGCCTACCGTCCCGGCCAGGTGGACGCGTACCTGGCCGCGCTCGGGCGGGACCGGGACGCCGCGTGGGAGCGGGCCGCGCGGCTGACCGTGCTGGCCAAGGACATGGAGGCGGAGGCCGCGCGGCTGCGTGAGGTGGTCGCGGGGCTGGAGCCGCAGACGTACGAGACGCTCGGTGAGCAGGCGGGGCAGCTCTACCAGCTCGTGCTGCGGGAGGCGGCGGCCGTCCGCGAGCGTGCCCGGCGCGAGGCCGGGGAGTGGCGCGCGCAAGCCGAGTCGTACGCCCGGGGCCTCGAAGAGGCGGCGCGGGAAGCCGCGCAGGCACTGCGCGCGGAGGCCGAGGAGCATGCCCGCCGGTGCCTGGGCGCGGCCCGGGCCGAGGCCGACGAACTGCGTGTCGGAGCCCGGCGCGAGGTGAAGGAAGGGCGCCGGGAGACGCTCGGCGCGCTGCGCGAGGTGCGGCAGCGCACCACCGGCGAGCTCTCGGAGCTGGGCCGGGAGCACGCCGAGCGGTGGGCCGCGGCCGAGCGGGAGGAGGCCGGACGGCTGGCCGCGTTCGAGTCCGCTCACGCCGAGCGGACGGCCCGGGCCGAGGCCGCCCTGGCCGACGCGGAACGCGTACTCGCCGAGGCGGCGGAGTGGGCGCGCTCCCGCGAGGAGGAGGCGCGGGCGCGTGCCGCCGGGCTGGTCGCCGAGGCGCGGGCGCGCGAGGAGCGGATCGCCCGGGAGACCGAGCGGGTGCTGCGCGAGCACGGTGAGACCTGGGACGTCGTGCAGACGCAGATGGACTCGGTGCGCGACCACCTCGTCTCGCTGACCGGCCGGGCGGTCGTGGAGTAGCGGCGGCGCCCGCGGGCCGGCCGCTCACTCGCCCTCGCGTACCGCCCCCGCCAGGATCCGGCCCTCCACGGCCTCGTACTGGTGCCGCTGCTCCTCCGCCTTGTGGCGGCCGGAGGCGACGGTGCCGAGCCAGCCGAAGAGGAAGCCGGCCGGGATGGAGACGATGCCGGTGGTGGTGAACGGGAACCAGTTGAAGTCGGCGTCCGGGAAGGCGGAGACGGGCGAGCCGGAGACGAGGTTGGTGCCCGGCATGAGCAGCAGCACGATCAGTGAGCCCCCGATCAGGGTGCTCATCAGCCCGGCGCGGGTGTAGCGGCGCCAGAAGAGGCCGTAGACCAGGGCGGGCGCGAGGGCGGAGGCGCCCAGGCAGAAGGAGAGGGTGACCAGGGGCTGCAGGCTGTGGTGCTGCGCCAGGGTGGCCAGCAGGATCGTCGGCGCTCCGATGGCGAAGGCGGAGAAGCGGGCCAGGAGCATCTCCCGGCGGGCGGGCATCCGCCGCGCCAGGCTCGCGAACACGTCGTGGGCGAGGGAGTTGGCGCAGGCGAGGATCATCCCGGCCACCGAGGCGAGCAGGGTGAGGAAGAGCGCCGTGGTCACCAGGGTGAAGAGGAAGGTCTCGCCCGTCGACACGGCGGTGCCGAACGCGGCCCGTGAGCCGATCAGGTAGGCGGTGTTGCCCTGCGGGTCCGCGGCGCCGATCGCCGCGCGGCCGACGAGGGCGGTGGCGCCGAACCCGACGACGGTGAGGACCAGGACGAACAGGGCGACGAGGGAGACCGCCCAGGACAGTGAGCGGCGTACCTGGCGGGCGCTGGACGCGGTGTACATGCGCATGGTGATGTGCGGCAGGCAGGCGCCGCCGAGCACGATGGTCAGCTCCGAGCTGATCATGTCGAGGCGGGCACCGGAGTGCCCGGTGAACTGGAGCCCGGAGTGCAGGAAGGCGGGTCCGGCGCCGCTCTGCCGCGCGGCCGCGGTGAACAGGGCGCCCGGGTCCCAGTCGAAGCGGCGCAGGATCAGTACGGCGACGGCGGCGCCGGAGCCGACCAGCAGCACGATCTTCGCGATCTGGATGAGCGCGGTGCCCTTCATGCCGCCGATGGCCGCGTAGCTGATCATCAGGGCGCCGACGCCGATGACGCAGCCGGTCTTCAGCGACTCGTTGGAGAAGCCGAGGATGAACGCCATGAGCTGTCCGGCGCCGGCCAGTTGGACCAGCATCATCGGCAGCAGGGAGACGATGGTCACCGCGCAGGCGGTGATCCGCACGGAGCGGCCGTGCATCCGGCGGGCCAGCGCGTCGCCCATGGTGAACCGGCCCGCGTTGCGCAGCGGTTCGGCGAGCAGGAACATCAGCAGGAGCAGCGAGAGTGTCGTGCTGAGGGCGAGGACGACCCCGTCGTAGCCGCACAGGGCGATCACTCCGCCGGTGCCGAGGACGGTGGCGGCGGAGATGTAGTCGCCCGCGATGGCCAGGCCGTTGCGCAGCGGGGACAGGGAGCCGTAGCCGGTGTAGAACTCGTCGAGGTCGTCGCCGTCCGGGCCGGTCATCACGCACAGCAGCAGGGTCAGGGTGGCCACGGCGCAGAAGGCGACCATGGACATGGTCTGGGCCGAGCCGCTGAATCCGGTGATGCCGGCGGGGGCGGGTGCGGGGGCGCCGGCGGTCATCGGGTCGCTCCTCGGCGCGCGTTCAGTTCGGCCTCCTTGCGGATGCGGTCGGCGAGCGGGTCCACTTGGCGGCGCGCGGTGTGTTCGTACAGGGCGATCGCCAGCCAGGTGACCGGGAGTTGGAGGAGGGCGAGCAGCAGGCCCGCGGGGACGCCGTCGGCGACCGTCCGGGTCATGACGCCTGGCGCGAACGCGGACAGGACGAGGAACAGGGTGAAGTAGCCGAGCGCGGTGAGGGTGGCGGTGCGGCGCTGCCAGCGGTAGGCGCCGCGCAGCACGCGCAGGTCGCTGTGGTGTCCGAGGGGTTCGCGGGGCGGGGTGCGGCGGGACGGGGG
>NZ_JAJSZC010000307.1:0-7499 GCF_036815105.1 Streptomyces sp. IBSBF 3136 | reverse complement strand
GGGTCACGGGGGCCTCGGCAGGATGGACTGTGGGGGCGAGAGTACTGCCACCGGCCGGCGCTGGTCCGGGGGCCCGAGACCGCGGGGGCCGGGGTCCCGGTGTGACGAGGCCCGGGGTCCCGGCGTCCCGGTGTGACGGGGTGGTCCCGGCGTGACGGGTCCCGGAGTCCCGGCGTAACGGTGTCCCGGTGTGACGGCGTCCGGTGGGTGGCGCGGGCCGGGGCACTCGCCCGCACGGCCGCGGCGGCTCGGGGCGACTTCGCGGACCTCCCCGCAAACGGCGCAATGCCGGCGCAGCTCCCCAGCTGCGCCGGCATCCGTGCCGTCCGCCGCACCCCCGTCCCCACGGGGTTTCATGGATGGATGTCCCCGCCCGGACCGCTCTTCCGGGCCTGGGGACGCCGCTCAGCGCCCCAGCATCACACCCACGGACGACGCCTGTGTGGCCACCGTCTCCCAGCCGTCGAAGACGACGAGGAGCAGGGCCGCCAGGGGAAGGGCCATGAGCGTCGCCACCAGCGGGTGGCGGCGGCCCGTGCGGCGGGGGGCGAACGTGGTGCGCCTTGGTGCCGTGTGGGCCATGGTCCCTCTCCTGACCGTTTCTGTTGTCGTCGACAGCGGCGAGTGCCTGACCTCGGGGGACGAGTGCTGCACCCGCCGCTTGACCTCAAATCTAGGCCCGCGGCGTGCGGCGGGCGTCATGCCGTCGTACCGAATCGCGGGCCTCCCGGAGGATGAGCCGTCAGCGGCCGACTACTCCCCTGGGTGGAGACGAGGTTCCGGGTCTCGGGGTCTTCCCTGAGGGGGCCGCCCGCTGTGCCCCGGCATGTCCGGACCGTCCGGAAGGGCGGTTCGAGTGACTTCGATCACTTCGACCCGGTCCGGGGAGGGGGCGGGGTCCGCGCCGGGTGTGCTCGCGGGCACTGTGCGCGCGGCCGTCCGCGGGTGCGTCCCGGAGACGCCGGGTACACGGACCTGGCCGACGGCACCGAGATCAACCCATGTGTCTCGGACGTGCGTTGGGGTAGCGGACGCGTCAAGGGCGCACTGGACGGTGGCCTCCTGACCGTGTCTCACCTCGGGCCCCAGCCGTGCACAATCCGACCGCGCGGGAGGGCGCGGCCTCTGCGCGCAGGCGGCCGGGGAAACGTAAGCTGTGCCACGTCACAGGGACCGGGCAGCGGGGATGAACATGGCGATGATGCGCCTGAGGCGCGAGGACCCGCGCGTCGTCGGCTCGTTCAGGCTTCACCGACGGCTCGGCGCGGGCGGGATGGGCGTGGTCTACCTCGGCTCCGACAAGAAGGGGCAGCGGGTCGCGCTGAAGGTGATCCGGCCCGATCTGGCGGAGGACCAGGAGTTCCGCTCGCGGTTCGCGCGTGAGGTCTCGGCGGCCCGGCGCATCAGGGGCGGGTGCACTGCCCGGCTGGTGGCGGCGGACCTGGAGGCGGAGCGGCCCTGGTTCGCGACGCAGTACGTGCCCGGCCCCTCCCTGCACGACAAGGTCGCCGACGAGGGTCCGCTCGGCGCGGCCGAGGCGGCGGCGGTCGGAGCCGCCCTGTCCGAGGGCCTCGTCGCCGTGCACGAGGCCGGCGTGGTCCACCGGGACCTGAAGCCGTCCAACATCCTGCTGTCCCCCAAGGGACCGCGGATCATCGACTTCGGCATCGCCTGGGCCACCGGCGCCTCCACGCTCACCCATGTCGGCACCGCGGTCGGCTCCCCCGGCTTCCTCGCCCCCGAGCAGGTGCGCGGCGCCGCGGTCACCCCGGCGACGGATGTCTTCTCGCTGGGCGCCACCCTGGCCTACGCCTCGACCGGTGACTCTCCCTTCGGGCAGGGCAGTTCCGAGGTGATGCTGTACCGCGTGGTGCACGAGGAGCCCCAGCTGTACGGCGTGCCGGACGCACTCGCCCCACTGGTGCGGGCCTGTCTCGCCAAGGACCCCGAGGACCGGCCGAGCACACTCCAACTGTCGCTGCGGCTCAAGGAGATCGCCGCCCGGGAGGCGCAGGGCCTGGCCGACGTACGGCCGCCCGCGCCGCGCTCCGCCGAGGCCGACCGGGCCACCGGACGGCTCGTGGACACCTACCCCGACCAGCAGCGCGGCCAGCGCCGGACCTCCCCCGGCACCCCGCTGCCACGCGGGGGCGCCCCTGCCCGCGGCGGTACGCCCGGGCGCGGCGGGGGCGTGCCCTCCCGGCCGGGCGGGGCCCGCCCCACCCCGGCGCCGCGTGTGGGCGGCCCGCGCTCCGGGAGCGGGAGCCGCCCCGCTCCGCGCAGCGGTACCGGGCGTCCGGCGCCGCGCCCGACGGGCACCGGGCGGCGGCCCGCCAACCCCCGGCTGCTGCGCCAGCGGCTGTTCGTCTTCGTGGTGGTGACCCTGCTGGTGGCGCTGGGCATCGCGGTGGCGCAGGGCTGTCAGGGTCCGGCGCGCGGACTCGGCGGGGACGACGGCACGCGACCGCGGCACTCCGCAACGGCCTCGGCCCCGCTGCACGGCACACCACCGCAGCAGGAGCGGGCGACCGCCCTCACCCTCGCCCCGGAGGCGTGAGCGTCTTCACCCCGGGAACGCGAGGCACGCCCCCGCTCCGCTAGCGCGAGGCACCCACACCCCGGAGACGCGAGTCGCCTTCACCCCGGCGGCGGGAACGTCCTCCCCCCGGGAACGCGAGGCACGCCCGCTCCGCAAGCGCGAGGCACCCACACCCCGGAGACGCGAGTCGCCTTCACCCCCGAGGCGTGAAGCATCTACACCCCGGGAGCGGGCGGCACCCTCACCCTCGTGGACGTGAGTCGCCTTCCCCGCCAGTCGCCTTCCCCGAGGCGGGAGGCACCTGCCCCCGAGGCGCGAGTCGCCTTCCCCCCCAGGCGGGAGCCGCCTTCGCGCCCGAGGCGGGTGGGCGCAGGACCCCGTTCAGACCCCCGGTCGGCCGGTGGCCACCGCGTAGAACGCGACCGCTGCCGCCGCGCCCACGTTGAGGGAGTCGACCCCGTGGGACATGGGGATGCGCACCCACTCGTCGGCCGCGACCAGCGCCTGGGTGGACAGGCCGTCGCCCTCGGCGCCGAGCATCAGGGCCACCCGGTCCATCCGGTGCGGAGCGGCCTCGTCCAGGGGCCTGGCCTTCTCGTCCGGGGTGAGCGCGAGCAGGGTGAAGCCCGCCTCGCGGACCGACTCCAGCCCCTTCGGCCAGGACTCCAGCCGGGCGTAGGGCACGGAGAACACCGCGCCCATGGAGACCTTGACGCTGCGGCGGTACAGCGGGTCGGCGCAGTCGGGCGACAGCAGTACCGCGTCCATGCCGAGGGCGGCCGCCGAACGGAAGATCGCGCCGATGTTGGTGTGGTCGTTGACCGACTCCATGACCACCACCCGGCGGGCGGAGCGGAGCAGTTCGGCGGCCGTCGGCAGCGGCTTGCGCTGCATGGAGGCGAGGGCACCCCGGTGCACGTGGTAGCCGGTGACCTGCTCGGCGAGTTCCGGGCTGACGGCGTACACGGGTGCCGGAAGCTCGTCGATGACGTCGCGCATGACGTCGATCCACTTGGCCGAGAGCAGCATGGAGCGCATCTCGTAGCCGGCCTCCTTGGCCCTTCTGATGACCTTCTCGCCCTCCGCGATGAACAGGCCCTCGGCCGGTTCGCGCTTGCGGCGCAGTTCGACGTCGGTCAGGCCCGTGTAGTCGCGCAGGCGCGGGTCGTCGGGATCCTCAACGGTGATGAGATCGGCCACAGGGTGATACTGCCTTGTCCTGGGTGTGCTGCCAACGGCTGGGGAGGGGTTTGGTTACCCCGGGTTACGCGTGATCAAGCCACGGGCGGGCCGGCGTTCACGACCGCGCCGACGACGATGACGGCCGGTGGCCGCACGTCCTCGGCGCGCACGGTCTCGGCGACCGTGGCGAGGGTCGCGTCCACGCGGCGCTGCGCCGCGGTCGTGCCCTCCTGGACGAGGGCGACGGGCGTCGCGGGCGACCTGCCGTGCGCGACGAGCGTCTCGGCGATCTTCCCGATCTTGTCCACGCCCATGAGGATCACGAGCGTGCCGGTGAGCCTCGCCAGCGCCGGCCAGTCGACCAGGGAGCGCTCGTCGCCGGGCGCGACATGGCCGCTGACCACGGTGAACTCATGGGCGACTCCGCGGTGGGTGACGGGGATGCCGGCCGCGCCCGGTACCGAGATGGAGCTGGAGATGCCGGGCACCACCGTGCAGGGGATGCCGGCCTCGGCGAGCGCCTGGACCTCCTCCATGCCCCGCCCGAAGACGAACGGGTCGCCGCCCTTGAGCCGGACCACGGACTTGCCCTGCTTGGCGTGCTCGATCAGCGCGTTGTTGATGGCCTCCTGGGCCATGTACCGCCCGTACGGGATCTTCGCGGCGTCGATGACCTCGACGTGCGGCGGGAGTTCGGCGAGCAGGTCGCGCGGGCCCAGCCGGTCGGCGATGACGACGTCGGCCTCGGCGAGCAGCCGGCGGCCGCGGACCGTGATGAGGTCCGGGTCGCCGGGACCGCCGCCGACCAGGGCCACGCCGGCCGTGCGGGTGCGGTGGTGCGGGGCGACCAGGGTGCCGTCGCGCAGGCCCTCGACCACCGCGTCGCGGATGGCGGCCGTGTGGCGCGGGTCGCGGCCGCGCGCCCGCGTGGTGAGGACGGCGACGGTGACGCCTTCGCTGTGGCCGGTCGCCGGGGTCCAGGCCGTCGCCCGGTCGGCGTCGTCGGAGCGGACGCACCAGACGCGGTGCCGCTCCGCCTCGGCGGAGGCCCGCTCGTTGGCCTCGGGGTCGCTGGTGGCGATGAGGGCGTACCAGGCGTCGGCGAGGTCGCCCTCGGTGTAGAGGCGCCGCTCCCAGCGGATCTCCCCCGCGTCCGCTATGGCCTCCACCGAGGGGGTGGCCTCCGGCGAGACGAGCACGATGTCGGCACCCGCCGCGGTGAGCGCCGGCAGACGCCGCTGGGCCACCTGACCGCCGCCGAGGACGACCACGCGGCGGCCGGAGAGGCGGAGGCCTACGGGATAGGCGGGGTGTTCGGCCATGAGGTTCGGCTCCTCGTGCAGCTGTGTGGGGGCGCGCTGCAGCTCCGGAGCGGCCCTGACGTGCGGATTTTATGCTGTGGGCAGCGCAGACGGCACGGGTGGTCCGGTGGCTGGGCACCGGACCACCCGCACGCGTCCCCTACTTCTCGGTGACTCCCGCCGAGTCGAAGGTCGCCACCTCGTGCATCGCGCGGGCGGTGCTCTGCACCAGCGGCAGCGCGAGCAGCGCGCCGGTGCCCTCGCCGAGCCGGAGGTCGAGGTCGACCAGCGGGCGCAGGCCCAGCTTGTTCAGGGCCGCCACGTGGCCGGGCTCGGCGCTGCGGTGGCCGGCGATGCAGGCGGCGAGGACCTCGGGGGCGATCGCCCGGGCGACGAGGGCCGCCGCACCGGCGCTGACGCCGTCCAGGATCACCGGCGTACGCAGCGAGGCGCCGCCGAGGAGCAGGCCGACCAGGGCCGCGTGCTCGAAGCCGCCGATGGCCGCGAGGACACCGATCGGGTCGGCCGGGTCCGGCTGGTGGAAGTCCAGGGCGCGGCGGACGACCTCGGTCTTGCGGGCCAGCGTCTCGTCGTTGATGCCGGTTCCCCGGCCGGTGACCTCGGCGGGGTCGGCTCCCGTGAACACCGAGATGAGCGCGGCGGAGGCCGTCGTGTTGGCGATGCCCATCTCACCGGTGAGCAGCGCCTTGTTGCCGGCCGCGACGAGGTCGCGGGCGGTCTCGATGCCGACCTCGATGGCCGCCTTGGCCTCCTCGCGGGTCATCGCGGGCCCGGTGGTCATGTCGGAGGTGCCGCCGCGGATCTTGCGGGGCAGCAGGCCGGGCGTGGCCGGCAGGTCGGCGGCGACGCCGACGTCGACCACGCACACCTCGGCGCCGACCTGGGTGGCGAAGGCGTTGCAGACCGCGCCTCCGCCGAGGAAGTTGGCCACCATCTGGGCGGTGACCTCCTGCGGCCACGGGGTGACGCCCTGGGCGTGCACACCGTGGTCGCCCGCGAAGATGGCGACGGCCGCGGGCTCCGGGATCGGCGGCGGGCACTGCCGGGACAGCCCGGACAGCTGCGCGGAGATGATCTCCAGCATGCCGAGCGCGCCGGCCGGCTTGGTCATGCGCTTCTGGCGCTCCCACGCCTCGCCGAGCGCCTTGGCGTCGAGCGGGCGGATCTGTGCGACGGTCTCGGCAAGCAGGTCGTGGGGTTCCTCTCCGGGCAGGGCGCGGCGGCCGTACGTCTCCTCGTGCACCACCCAGGACAGCGGGCGCCGCTTGGACCAGCCGGCCTGCATCAGCTCCGGCTCGTCGGGGAACTCGTCGACGTACCCGACGCACAGGTAGGCGATGACCTCCAGGTGCTCGGGCAGGCCGAGGGCGCGGACCATCTCGCGCTCGTCGAAGAAGCTGACCCAGCCGACGCCGAGGCCCTCGGCGCGGGCGGCGAGCCAGAGGTTCTCCACCGCGAGCGCGGCCGAGTACGGGGCCATCTGCGGCTGGGTGTACCGGCCGAGGGTGTGCCGGCCGCCCCGGGTGGGGTCGGCGGTGACGACGATGTTCACCGGGGTGTCGAGGATGGCCTCGATCTTCAGTTCCTTGAACTGCTTCGCCCGGCCCTTGGGCAGCGACTTCGCGTAGGCCTCGCGCTGACGCGTGGCCAGTTCGTGCATGGCGCGGCGGGTGTCCTCGGACCGGATGACGACGAAGTCCCACGGCTGCGAGTGGCCCACGGAGGGCGCCGTGTGGGCCGCCTCCAGGACGCGCAGCAGCACCTCGTGCGGGATCGGGTCGGAACGGAAGCCGTTGCGGATGTCGCGCCGCTCGCGCATCACCTTCAGGACGGCCTCGCGCTCGGCGTCGTCGTAGGCGGGCGCGGCGGGGCCGGCGGGCCGAGCGGTCTCGTCCGGCGCGGCCGCGGCCATGTCGTCCTCCTGGTCGGCGGCCCTGGTCTCCAGGTCGTCCGCCCGCTGTACGACGTCGGGGCCCTGCTCGCCGGCCCGCTCGGTCTGCGCCGCGACGGGCTCCGCCTCGCGGGGCACGGGCACCGTGCCCGGGGCCTCCTGCTGCTCCTGGACGGGCAGGACGAGGGGGTGCGGCGGGGTCGGCGCCAGGTGCGGGGTGGTCGGTACCTGGCCCTCGACGGGCACGAACTGCCCGAGCGGCTGCTCCGGATGCGCCTGCAGCGGAACACCGGAGGGAAGCACCTCGGCGTCGGCGGGGGCGTCATCGGACGGCTGCGGGGTCTGCGCCGCCGCGTCAGTCCCGGCTGTCGCGCCGGGCTCGGCCGGGGTCTCGTCGGTGCCGGGGGCCGCGGCGGTGCCGGTGGGCTGGAGCTGTGGCCCGGCGGGCGCGCCGGCGACGCCGGTGGGCCGCTCGACGACGGCCGCTGCCTGCGGCTGCTGTCCCGCGGTCGCGGCCTCGCCGTCGTGCGCGACCGGGCCGGCGGGCTGCGGGCCCTGGGGCGGC
>NZ_JAJSZC010000306.1:0-7512 GCF_036815105.1 Streptomyces sp. IBSBF 3136 | reverse complement strand
CCCGCTCCGCCCCGACGCCCGCCGCCGTCACGGAGCCGGACGAGGTCCCCCGCCCGAGGCGCCGGCACGGGGCGGAGCGGGTCAAGCCGGCCAGGTCGGCCAAGTCGGCCAAGTCGGCCAAGGACCTCAAGGCGGCCGCGGGCTCCGAGGCCCTTGAGCCCGGCAGGGCCGAGATGGCCGACAAGGCCGACGGGGCCGCCAGGACGTCCAAGGCCCCCCTGCTGCTCGCCCGCGCCGCCGGCCTGCTGGCCTTCGTCTGCGGTGTGGCGCACGCGCCGCGCTACGGGGTCGCTCTGCCGCAGAACGTCCTGCAGACCACGCTGCTCGTCTCGGGGCTCTGCGTCGTACTCGCCCTCGCCATGCCGTCGCGGACCGTGCGCGGACGGGTGGCCGCGGCGACCGCGACGCTCGTGGTCATGGCGGCGTTCGCCGTCGGCCCGGCCCTCGGCGGCCGGTTCGGCCTGCCCGACCCGGCCCAGCTCCAGGCCGCGATGGTCGCCCCGCCGTGGATCGCCGGCACGGCGGCGGCCGCGGCCGCGCTCGCCGCCCTGGCGCTGCTCCTCGCCACCCTCTGGGCGGTCGGCGCACGCCGCGAGCGGGAGCGGTGAGCCGGTGGGCCGGTGAGCTGATGAGTCGGTGAGCTGGTGAGCGGGGGAGCTACGGCGCGGCCGGCGGGAGCGGGCGCCTCACCGGGACGACCAGGGCGACTTGAGCCGTTCGGCGCCCGCCGGTTCGCCGGGCCCGGGCGGCAGCGCCCGGCCGGCGCGCATGCTGCGCAGGGCCAGGAGCAGTACGGCGATGTCGTCGAGGTAGACCGGATCGGGCAGCAGGTCGGTCGGCAGCACCAGGTACGCGACCGCGCCCCAGAACACCCAGCGGGGCCCCGTGGGCAGCCCGGCCCGCCGCAGGTTCCGCCGGGTGCGCACCAGCCGCACCAGCAGTACGACGGCGACGGCCAGCAGCGCCGCCGCGACGACGGCGGCGATCACCAGCAGGGTCGCGGTGGAATCCATGCGGCCTCCTGTCCCTCGTGACTCACGGGGGGCTCACGGTGCGGGGCCGGGACGGCCCCCTCGCTTCCCCTTCCTTCTCCCCTTCCCGCTACGGGCCTCGGTATCGCCGCGAGCGCCGCGGCGGGGACGCCACGCGGCTACGCCGTCCCGTCCGCCCGGCCCGCGGGGTCCACGGCGTCGCCGTCAGCCGCGGGGACCGGCTGCGCGGCCCTGGGGGCGAACTTCAGCCGCTCGAACGTACGGGTCAGCTGCTGGAGCGGCGAAGGCGTCCGGCCGCCGGCCCGCTGCCGAGGATGCGGCAGGTCGGCTTGGGCGGGCGTGTCGCGGTAGGCGGCCAGGGCCTGATGGGCCTGCTCGGCCGCGTCCCGCCACAGGTCCCGGGACTTCGTCATGGCCTCCAGCGCGTCCGCGTACATGGCGACCAGTCCCCGTTCGCGCTCCAGCTGCTCCTTGAGGGTCATCAGGGTCCAGTTCTCGCGCAGGTCCGTGAGCGCCTCCTCGGCACCTTGCGGGAAGGGCCGCGGCAGGGCGGCGAACTCCCGCAGCAGGGTGAGGAGTTCGGCAGGCTCGGAACCATCGAGGAAGACCGACCGCACGCGGTACCTGCCGACGTCGTAGCCGTCCGGCGCCGGGTCCGGGGGCAGCAGCACGGCGCCGCCGCGCGGCACCTCCACGCCGAGGTCCTTCAGCGCCCAGTTCACGGCGCGCAGTTGCTGCGGTGCGGCCCGGTGCTCCACCACGCGGTGGCGCAGCCCCGGGGGCAGCAGCCGGGCCAGCGGCAGCCGGCCCCGCTCGTCCGGGGTCATGGCCTCGTGCACGACCAGGTTGACGCACCAGGCGTCCCGGGCCGCGTCCCGCAGCCGGCGCCGCATCTCCTTGTCGTCCTCGGGCAGCGGGTTCACCTGCCGCAAGCGCAGGCCCGCGACGCTGGGGTGGTGGTCCCAGGCGCCGTCGGCGGCGTCGGCCGCCCCGGCCTCGGGCCAGAACAGCGTCGCGGGTGAGGGCCACGCCTCGTCCCACGGGGACTCCGCCTCCGCGACCAGGGTCCACTCGTGCGTGTCCGGCCGGTCCAGGTGCGGTACCAGGGTGAGCCGGGCGCGCACGGTCACCGCGCCGTCGGACCGCCAGCGCGCCTCGAAGACGTGTTCGTGTCCGGGCGAGTCGTCGGGTGCCGGGGGCTCGGCGAAGTCGTCCAGGTCACCGCTCTCCTTGTGCCTGCGCAGGGTGCGACGGACGACGTCGGGTGCTTCGGGACCGGTGTGGCGGCCGCGGGCCGCCCAGAGGGTCTGCGGGAGGTGGGCGCGGTCGGTGGCGGAGTTCGACATGAGCCAATCTGCTGATGGGGGCGGGGGTGACCCCCAGTATCACCACACCTCGCCCCGGTGGGCCGAGCGGGGGGCCGGGCGGCGGGTCGTGTCGGACTCCGCGCGTACGGGACGCGCGCCGTGCGCGCGGGGTGTGCGCCGCGCACCCCGGACGACCGCGGTTCACACGTCCCCGCGCCGGCGCGCAGTGCCCACAATGGTCGATCGAACGGGGCCCGCTCACCCATCCGCTTAGGGGCAGGTCCCGTTCACCACGCCCGCACGGACCCCCGACAGCACGGGAGGGCCCCGCGGGACTCGGCTTCCGAAGTCCCACGAGGCCCCGCCCGACGTGCGGTCCGCACGGGGCGGACGGCACGCACTCGGCGACCCGCCCCTCGGTACTTACGCCCCGCTCTCGCGCAGCATGTCCTCGCGCTCGACGATCTTCACGCGGTCGCGGCCCTGGGGCTCGCCCAGCGCGCGCTCGGCGGCGTCCAGCTTGTACCAGCCCTCCCACGTGGTGAAGCGGACGGCGCGCTCGGCGAGGAAGGCGTCGACGGCCTCCGGCTCGGGCGAGGCGGGCGTGTGCAGACGGCCGCCTGCGTGGTCGTCCAGCAGGTTGGCCACGGTCTCGTTGGCGTCGCCCTTGGTGTGCCCGATCAGGCCGACCGGACCGCGCCGGATCCAGCCGGTGACGTACGTCGACTGCAGGTGGGCGCCGCTCTCCTCGATGACCCGGCCGCCCTCGTCCGGAACCGTGCCGGACTCCAGGTCCCAGGGCAGCTTCGGGAGCTTGTCGGAGAGGTAGCCGACGGCGCGGTAGACGGCGGTGACGTCCCAGTCCTTGAACTCGCCGGTGCCCTTGACGTTGCCGGTGCCGTCGAGGGCGGTGCGCTCGGTGCGCAGGCCGACGACCTTGCCGTCCTCGCCGAGGATCTCGGTGGGCGACTCGAAGAAGTGCAGGAACAGCTTGTGCGGCCGGTCGCCGACGTCCCGGATCGCCCAGTTCTCCAGGGTCTTGGCGACCATGTCGGCCTGCTTGTTGCCGCGCCGGGTCTCGATCGAGCCGGCGTCGTAGTCGATGTCCTCGGGGTCGACGATGACCTCGATGTTCGGCGAGTGGTCGAGCTCGCGCAGCTCCATCGGGCTGAACTTGGCCTGCGCGGGACCGCGGCGGCCGAATACGTGGATCTCCTTGGCCCGGTTCGCCTTCAGACCGTCGTGGACGTTCGGGGGTATCTCGGTAGGCAGCAGCTCGTCCGCCGTCTTGGCGAGGATGCGGGCGACGTCGAGCGCCACGTTGCCGACGCCGAGCACGGCCACCTTCTCGGCCTCCAGCGGCCAGGTGCGCGGCACGTCCGGGTGGCCGTCGTACCAGAGGACGAAATCGGCGGCGCCGTAGGAACCGTCCAGGTCGATGCCGGGGACGGGCAGCTCACGGTCGGCCGTCGCGCCCGTGGAGAAGATCACCGCGTCGTAGAAGGCGCGCAGGTCGTCCAGGCTGATGTCGGTGGGGTAGTCGACGTTGCCGAACAGCCGGATCTGGGGCTTGTCGAGCACCTGGTGCAGGGCGGTGATGATGCCCTTGATGCGCGGGTGGTCGGGCGCCACGCCGTACCGGATCAGGCCGAACGGTGCGGGCATCCGCTCGAAGAGATCGATGGACACGCCGGGTTCGGCGGCCACCCCGGACTTCAGCAGGGCGTCGGCGGCGTAGATCCCGGCGGGACCGGCTCCGACTATGGCTACCCGCAGGGGGCGCGGCATGATCAGTTCCCTTCGAGCGTGAACAGGCGACTCGATCGGGAAGCCTAGACTAAGGCAGCCCTAAGTTAGTACGGGGGTCCGGCCTATGACGTCATAAGCCGATCTTATGACTCATCCAGGTCATGCTTATCCTCGTCGCCGGCCTCGTGGCGAGGTGGCGATGGACGTCGTCCCGGTGGTCTTCGGCTCGGGCACGCTACTTCGGCGGCATCGACGGCCGGCACCTGCCGGAGGACCCGCACGTCGCCATCCAGGGCGAGGGCGTACTGCACCTGCGGTTCAGGTGCGTCGCCAGGCCCCCCGGGGACCGCGTACGTTCGCTCGCTGTCGCCGGCTCCACGGCCTCACACCGCGGTAATTCGATGGCGTGCGCGAAACGGTGTGTCCACTCTGGTCACCATGTCAGAACCGAAGTACCGGATTCGAGCCCGGCACACGGACTCCACCGTCACCGTCTACCAGGCGTACGCCCCGGAGATCGGCCTGTCGGCCGCCCGGGACGGCCGTTTCCCGGCGGTGTGGCAGCGGGACCGGATGACCTGGATCAAGCCGTCGTTCCTGTGGATGATGTACCGCTGCGGGTGGGGCACCAAAGAAAGGCAGGAGACCGTCCTCGCCGTCGAGATCTCCCGCGAAGGCTTCGAGTGGGCACTGAGGAACGCCTGCCTGTCCCACTACGAGCACGGGCTCCACACCGACCACGACACGTGGAAGCGCCAACTGAGGCGGGCTCCGGCCCGGGTGCAATGGGACCCCGAACGCGACCTCCACCTACAGCCGCTCGCCCACCGGTCACTCCAACTCGGCCTCGCCGGCGAGGCCGCACGTCGCTACGCCGATGAGTGGACCGTCTCCATCACCGACATCACCTCGCTCGCGCGCACCATCCACGCGCACGTACAGGGCGGAGACCTGAACGCCGCACAGCAACTCCTGCCCCGTGAACCGGCCTACCCGGTCAGCGAGGGGACTCTGGCTCACCTACACCGATGAGCCTGTCCGTCGGTTGAGAAGATCAACGGGTTCAAGCTGCTACCGCGGATGCAGTGCAGGCGCCCTTCAGGCGGTTGGCTAAGCTCTGGATCATGTGGAGACAGGCAGCCACAGCGGTCTTTCCCGGTGTGGGCTTCCGGGAACCGGCCCAGGCATCCGATCTCGTCGCGGCGGAGACGCGGCTCAGGCGAACGCTGCCGGCAGAGCTTCGGCAGTTGCTCCTCGAAAGCAACGGGGTGATCGGACACACTCACGTGGACACCGTCTGGCCCCTCGATCAGATCGTCGAGACGAACCTGCTCTTCTGGTCCGACCAGACGTTCGCCCAGCTCTACATGACCTTCGACGCCCTCCTCTTCTTCGGGGACAACGGAGGCGGCGACCAGTTCGCCTTCGTGCAGAAGCCCGAGCGTCCCGACATCTTCGTCTGGGAGCACGAGAGCGACAGCCGTCGATGGGTCGCCGGCAACCTGCAGGACTACCTCGGCCGTTCGCTTCGAGTCGGCGACGACGACTGGTATTGACCTCCGGTCTCCCGACCCGCCGTTCCGGCGGCCGGACGATTCTCGAACTCTGGGTCCCGGCCGAGGAACTGGACGACTTCAACGCCCATATCGTCGGTGAGATCCAGGTGGTGCACGAGTTCCGCTGAGGCGGTGGCACGCAACTGCCCCTCCTCCCTTCCCTCCCTCGCCCGACATGGTCGACCCTGTCCTTCCGGGGTGGAGTTCGATGACGAGTAGTCAGGGGTGAAAGCCACGTGGGTGGATGCGGGGAGACCGTCGTCGCGGTGACCGGCGGCAGCGGGTTCGTCGGCAGTCATCTGGTGCGGCGGCTGCTCAAGCGGGGCTACCGGGTGCGCGCCACCGTGCGCCGCATCGCGAACCCGGCGAAGGTGCGGCCGCTGTGGGAGATGCAGGAGGCGTTCCCCGGGCGGCTGGAGCTGTTCGAGGCGGACCTGCTGGAGGAGGGGGCGTTCGACGCGGCCTTCGACGGCTGCTCGACCGTCTTCCACGTCGCCTCGCCGTTCCTCATGCCCGAGCAGATCACCGACGGCCGACGGGACGTCGTCGAACCCGCCCTGCGCGGCACCCGCAACGTCCTGGCCGCCATCGAGCGGACCTCAGAGGTCCGGACCCTGGTGTTCACCTCCACCGTCGGCGCGATCTTCGGTGACTACGCCGACGTCCTCCAGATGGACGGCGGGGTGCTGTCCGAGCGGTACTTCAACACCACCAGCACACTGGAGAACAACCCCTACCACTACGCCAAGACCCTCGCGGAGCGCGCCGCCTGGGACGCCGAGGCGGCACAGGACCGCTGGCGCATGGTCTCCGTCAACCCCGGTCTGATCCTCGGCCCCTCACTCACCCCGGCATCCGAGTCAGGCAGCCTCTTCCTCCTCGACGAGCTGTTCAAGGGCTACTTCTGCTACGGCGCCCCCGACTTCAGCTTCACCACGGCGGACGTACGGGACGTGGCGGACGCGCACATCGCCGCCGCCGAGAGCCCCGGCGCCCACGGCCGGTACATCGTGGCCGCCGAGACCATGACGTCGTTCCACGAGATGTCCCGCATGATCCGCGCCCGCCATCCCCACGACCCCCGGCTGCCGCGCACCGCCCTCCCGCACTGGCCCGTGCGGATCCTGGGCCCGGCCTTCGGCCTCACACAGGACTACATCCGCAAGCACCTCGGCATCCGCTTCCGCGTCGACAACAGCCGCGGCATCCGCGAACTCGGGCTCACTTACCGGCCGCTGGAGCAGACCCTGCTCGACCACTACGAGAGCAGACGCGCCCGCCGAGGTGTCCGGTGCTGAGAAGGGGCTCCTCGAAGGAGTCGGCCGGGCGTCACGCCGGCCGGATCACCCGGTGGATCGCGGACTCCCCGGCGCCATAGATCGACTCCTCGCGTATGGACGCCCCCGGGCCCGGTGCGTGCACCATCACACCGTCCCCGATGTGCAGGCCCACGTGCCGGTCGTCGTCGAAGAAGAGGACGAGGTCACCCGGTTCGAGGCCGGCCGGCGTGACCGGGGTCCCGGCCAGCGCCTGCTCGTGCGCGGCCCGGGGCAGCGTGACCCCGGCCGCCCGCCACGCCGCCTGGGTGAGGCTGGAGCAGTCGTACGAGTCCGGCCCCGTGGCGCCCCACACGCACGGCTTCCCGACCTGCGCCCGCGCGAACGCGATGGCCTTCGCGATGCGTAGGGCGTCGGTGGTCCGGGGGGCGACAGCGTTTTGCGGCGCTGTGCTCGGGGCCCAGCCGGGTGCGGGTGCGGGTGCGGGTGCGGGTGCGGGTGCGGGTGAGGGTGCCGGGGCCGTCGTGGGTGCCGTGGTGAGGGGCGCGTAGGAGCCGGTGTCGGCCGTCAGGGTGCCCGCGGGAGGGGTGGCGGTGGCCAGGTGGGCGAAGGGCCCCGTGTCGGCCAGGGG
>NZ_JAJSZC010000305.1:0-7525 GCF_036815105.1 Streptomyces sp. IBSBF 3136 | reverse complement strand
CCCCCCCCCCGCCCCCCCCCCCCCCCCCCCCCCCCCCCCCCCCCCCCCCCCCCCATGTCTCACCCGACGGCCGGTGGCCTCACTCCTGGTCGTCGCGGTGCGCGGCCTCGTCCTCCGCCTGCTTCGCCTGAACCTCGGGGTCCAGCACCGAACCGCTGCCGTCCACGGAACTCAGGCGGCCGGACTCCGGGACCTCCGTCGCGGCCGGCGGCTCCACCAGCCAGTCGGGATTGGCCTGCTTGTCCCACCACTTCCAGATCGCGAAGGCACCGCCGGCCACCAGGCCGAACGCCGCCACGAACTTCACGGCCCGACCGGTCCGGCGGCGCCGCGCGTGCTTGCGGGCCAGCTTCTGGATCTCGCGCGTCGAGACCTGACCGCGCAGCGCGGCGAGCGCGGCGACACCCGCGGCCGCGCTGCGCGCGGCTGCCTCGTCGGCCACGGGGGTGGCCGCGGCCACCGCCTGCTCGATCTTCGGACGTGAGTAGTCGGCCGCCTGCCGGGCGGCCTTGCGCGTACGGGCGGCGGCTTCCTGCGCGGCGAGGTCCACCTTCTGCGGCACATGCGCACGAGCCTGTTCAAGGCGTGGGGCGAGCCGGGCGTCGTACTGCTCGCGGGCCTGCTCTGCGGCCTGCGACACCACGGGCGCCAGTCGTACGCGTGCCTCCTGCGCGTAATACGCGGCACGCTCCTTTGCCGTGTCGGCGTAGGGCGCCACCACTTCCGCGGCGTGCAGCACGCTGTCCCTCGCCGAGCCGGTCGCGGCGCGCACGCTGTCAATGCGGGTCACGGGTTCCTCCTCCTCGGTGGCGTACGGTAATCGACTTTCCACCCTTTTACGGATCATGCCTGTCAGCGGCCCGCGCGGCATGCGAGGGCGGGCATATGGGTGCAACCGGTGCTTCCCGTCGACACTGCCACGAATCATCGCCGCGCGCCCCCTCACCGGCGGAACTCGTCGCGGCCCGACTTCGCGGGCCCTGGGCCGTGCGAGGATCGAACGTCACACGAGGACAACGGAAGGCACACCGTGGCCGAGCAGCTCTACGCCACCCTGAAGACCAACCACGGCGACATCGAGGTCCGGCTGTTTGCGAACCACGCGCCGAAGACGGTCAGGAACTTCGTCGACCTGGCCCAGGGCGAGCGTGAGTGGACGCACCCGGCCACCGGGGTGGTGAGCAGCGACAAGCTCTACGACGGCACGGTCTTCCACCGGGTCATCAGCGGCTTCATGATCCAGGGTGGCGATCCGCTGGGCACCGGCATCGGCGGCCCCGGCTACGAGTTCGCGGACGAGTTCCACCCCGACCTGCGCTTCGACCGGCCGTACCTGCTCGCCATGGCCAACGCCGGGCCGGGCACCAACGGCTCCCAGTTCTTCATCACGGTCAGCCCCGCCCCGCACCTGAACCGCAAGCACACCATCTTCGGAGAGGTCACCGACCAGGCCGGCCGGAAGGTCGTGGACGCCATCGCCGCCGTGCCGACGACACTCCCGAACAACCGCCCGGTCAACGACGTGGTCATCGAGACGGTCGTCGTCGAGAAGCGCCAGGGCTGAGCCCGCCTCCGCCCGGAATCCTCCCGGGAACCAAACGCCCCGCTCGTCCGTATGGAGGAGCGGGGCGGGGTATGTGCCGGGGGACAGGCTCACGACCAGCAAGGGGATCCGATGGACCAGGCCGCAGGGAGCACGCAGGACGCCAGGAGCCTGCCCGTGTGCTACCGGCATCCGGACCGCGAGACCGGCGTGCGCTGCACCCGCTGCGAACGCCCCATCTGCCCCGAGTGCATGGTCAGCGCCTCGGTCGGTTTCCAGTGCCCCGACTGCGTCCGCACCGGCTCCGGCACCGGGCACGCCCCGGCCGCGTCGCAGCCGCGCACGATGGCGGGCGGCACGGTGACGGCGGACCCCCGGCTTCTCACCAAGATCCTCATCGGCGTCAACCTGGCCGTGTTCCTGGTCCAGATGGCCGTCGGCGACAGCTTCACCAACCGCTTCGAGCTCATCGGCCAGGCCTACACCCACTTCCTCCCCGGGGTGCAGGGCGTCGCCGAGGGCCAGTACTACCGCCTGCTGACCGCGATGTTCCTGCACGGCGGCTATGCCCACATCCTGTTCAACATGCTCAGCCTGTGGTGGATCGGCGGCCCCCTGGAAGCGGCGCTCGGCCGGGCCCGCTACCTCACCCTCTATTTCGTCTCGGGGCTGGCCGGCAGCGCGCTCACCTATCTGATCGCCGAGCCCAACGTGGCCTCGCTCGGTGCCTCCGGAGCGATCTTCGGCCTCTTCGGTGCGACCGGTGTGCTCATGCGCCGGCTCAACTACGACCTGCGACCGCTCTTCGCGCTGCTGGTCATCAACCTGATCATCACCTTCACCCCGGGTTTCAACATCGCCTGGGAAGCCCACATCGGCGGTCTCGTCGCCGGTGTCGTCACGGGCTACGCCATGGTCCACGCCCCGCGGGAGAAGCGGGCCCTGGTCCAGTACGGCACCTGTGCGCTCGTCCTGGCCGCGTCGCTGGTCCTGGTGCTGGTCAGGACCGCTCAGCTCGGCTGACGACCCCCCTTTGTCCACAGCGTGTGCCCGATCTTGTGCATACGGTGCGGACACAGCTGTGCCCCCTGCCGCTCGTCTGCGTTTCCGCAGGTCGGGCAGGGGGCGAACGGGTGTATGGATGCCGGTAGGGCAGTCACACCGGCGTCAACGGCCGGGGAGTTATCCACAGATCGTAGTCTTTTCCCCAGGAGGGTGTGGACAGCGCGTCAAGCCTGTGGATAACTCAGCGAACAGCCCTGGGCAGAGCTGGCCGAGCCGGTGGAGCCGATCGGGGCAGCCGCTACTTCCACTGCGTGGAGACACCGAAGCCGGCGGCGATGAAGCCGAAGCCGACCACGATGTTCCAGTTGTCCAGGCTGTCGATCGGCAGCGAGCCGTCGGTGACGTAGAAGACGACGATCCAGGCCAAGCCGATGAGGAACATGGCCAGCATGACCGGAGCAACCCAGGCGCTGTTGGTGAGCTTGATGGCCTGCGCCTGCTTGGCGGGCGGCGGCGTGTAGTCGGCCTTCTTGCGGATACGTGACTTCGGCACGAGGGTCTCTCCTGTCGATGCGCTGCGTGGCCGCGCAGGTAACTGGGTCGGTCCGGGGCAGCGTACAAGGGGACACTTAGCGCTCCCCCGGGCGTCCGTTAGCGTAGTGCTTCCGCGCCGCCGAAGGAGATAAGGGTACGTTGAGCAATTCTGCCGACTCCCCCGGGACGGGATCAACGGGTTCCGGCCCCGCCCGTGGTCCGCGTTTCCGTCCGGTGCGCATTCTCACGGTGGCCGTCTTCGCGCTGGCCGGGCTGATCTTCTTCACGAGTTTCAACACGGCCAAGGGCACGGACATCCGTACGGACTCCTCCCTGCTGAAGCTGTCCGACCTGATCCAGGAACGCAGTCGCAAGAACAAGGAGCTGGACGAGTCCAACGCGGCCCTGCGCGGGAGCGTGGAGTCGCTCGCCGAGAGCGACGACGGCAGCACCAAGGCGCAGGACGAGCGGCTCAGCGGTCTGGAGAAGAGCGCGGGCACCCAGAAGCTCACGGGCCGGGCGGTCACCGTCACCCTCAACGACGCCCCGCCGAACGCGACCGCCAAGCTCCCCGGCTACCCCGAGCCGCAGCCCGACTACCTGGTCATCCACCAGCAGGACCTCCAGGCCGTGGTGAACGCGCTGTGGCAGGGCGGCGCCAAGGGCATCAAGGTCATGGACCAGCGGCTGATCTCCACCAGCGCGGTCCGCTGCGTGGGCAACACGCTGATCCTCCAGGGCCGCGTCTACTCACCGCCGTACAAGATCACGGCCGTGGGGGACCCGGGCAGGCTGCAGCAGGCGCTCGCCGCGAGCAAGGCGATCCAGACGTACATGGTGTACGTCAACGTCTACGGCCTCGGCTGGAAAGTCACCGATGACGGCACGGTGACTCTGCCGGGCTACTCGGGCACAGTGGATCTGCACTACGCGAAGCCGGTGGAGTAGCCGGAGCAGCCAGTCCCCGTCAGGAGCGGCCGGTGCGGGTGATCATCAGGACCGTCAGCGAACTGTGCATCACCGTCGGCACTCTGATCGTGCTCTTCGTCGCCTACCTGCTGTTCTGGACCGGCGTCCGGGCGGACGGCGCCATGGACGACCAGATCGACCAGCTGCACCGGCAGTGGGCGACGGGCGGCGCCCGGCCGACGGCACAGGGCCCCGGCACCACCGCGGCGCGAGCGCCGAAGCCGGCGGCCTACCACTACGGCGGGCCCTTCGCGATCATGTACATCCCCCGGCTCGGTTTCACGTGGAACAAGCCGGTGCTGGAGGGCACCGGCACCGATGTGCTCAAGAAGGGCCTCGCCCACTACGCGAGGACCGCCCGGCTCGGCCAGGAGGGCAACTTCGCGGTCGCCGGCCACCGGCGGACCTACGGCGACCCCTTCAAGGACTTCCCCCGGCTGCGGCCGGGCGACGCGGTGGTGCTCACGGACGGTACATCCTGGTTCACGTATCGGATCGACAGAGGGCCTTACAAAACCGTTCCGACCGACGTTGAGGTCATCGACCCTGTCCCACGTAAGTCGGGGTACACGCGTCCGGGCCGGTATCTGACGCTGACCACGTGCGATCCGGAATGGGGGCACAGTCATCGGCTGATCGTCTGGGCGCACCTGGACTCCACACAGCCTGTGGAGGCAGGCCAACCGAAGGCTTTACGCCGCTAGTCTGGTGCTGTACGGCGTGAGTCAGGTGCCGTGGTGGAACGGAAGGGGCGGCATGTACGGCTGGATCTGGCGGCATCTGCCGGGGAACGTGTGGGTGAAGGCGCTGATCTCACTCGTCCTCGCCATGGCCGTGATCTACGTGCTCTTCCAGTACGTCTTTCCCTGGGCCGAACCGCTGCTGCCCTTCAACGATGTGACGGTGGACAACCAGTGAGTGCGCGGATTCTCGTCGTGGACAACTACGACAGCTTCGTCTTCAACCTGGTCCAGTACCTGTACCAGCTCGGCGCCGAGTGCGAGGTGCTGCGCAACGACGAGGTGTCGACGGCCCACGCCCAGGACGGCTTCGACGGCGTCCTGCTCTCGCCCGGGCCGGGCACGCCCGAGCAGGCGGGCGTCTGTGTGGACATGGTCCGCCACTGCGCGGCGACCGGCGTGCCGGTCTTCGGGGTCTGCCTCGGCATGCAGTCGATGCAGGTGGCCTACGGCGGTGTCGTGGACCGCGCGCCCGAGCTGCTGCACGGCAAGACCTCGCTGGTGGAGCACGAGGGCGAGGGCGTCTTCGCCGGCCTGCCGTCGCCCTTCACGGCCACCCGCTACCACTCGCTGGCCGCCGAGCCGGCCACCGTCCCGCCGGAGCTGCGGGTCACGGCCCGCACCCACGACGGCATCATCATGGGCCTGCGCCACCGGGAACTCCCGGTCGAGGGCGTGCAGTTCCATCCCGAGTCGGTGCTGACCGAGCACGGGCACCGAATGCTGGCCAACTGGCTGGTGGAATGCGGCTACCAGGACGCCGTGGCGAGGTCGGCGGGGCTCGCCCCGGTGGTGGGCAGGGCCACGGCGTGACCGCCCTGCGCCCGGAGCGCGAGACCGATGCCTCGTACGGGGATCAGTCGTACGGGGCTTCCGGTGCGCAGGGGGACTGGACCGCGGCGGGCGCGATGCCCGGGGAGCCGTACCGGCCCTCCCTGGACGACGAGACCATGGCGCTGCGCATCCCCGGTCCGCCGACGGGCCCCGACGGAGAGCCTCCAAGGCCCTCTCGCGCCGCTTCCGCATCATCCACCACCGGAACCTCATCCGGAGGGCGCGCGGCCCGCAGGAAGGCCGCCAAGCGGCGTGGCGGGCGTCATGGCGGCACGCGGGAGCCGGTGGGGCCGGCCGACGCTCCGCGGTCCGGGCAGCGACCGCCGCTGTCGCGGGTGGAGGCCCGGCGCCAGGCGCGGCTGCGCAAGCCGGGCCCGGCCGTGCTCGCCAGCCGGGCGATCGGCGAGGTGTTCATCACCACCGGCGTGCTGATGCTGCTGTTCGTCACCTACCAGCTGTGGTGGACCAACGTCCGCGCGCACGCGCAGGCCGGCAGCGAGACGCATCAGCTCCAGGACGACTGGGCGAACGGCAAACGGGCCCCCGGCGTGTTCGAGCCGGGCCAGGGTTTCGCCATCCTGCACATTCCCGAGCTGGACGTGGTGGCGCCGATCGCCGAGGGCGTCGACAACAAGAAGGTGCTCGACAAGGGCATGGTCGGTCACTACGGCGAGGGTGCGCTGAAGACGGCGATGCCGAGCGCGAAGACCGGCAACTTCGGTCTCGCCGCGCACCGCAACACGCACGGGGAACCGTTCCGCTACATCAACCGGCTCAAGCCCGGTGACCCGGTCGTCGTAGAGACGCAGGACACGTACTTCGTGTACAAGGTGACGTCGATGCTGCCGGTGACACCGCCGTCCAACACGAGCGTGCTGAACCCGGTGCCCCGGGGCTCGGGCTTCACCGGGCCGGGCCGGTACATCACCCTCACCACGTGCACACCGGAGTTCACCAGCAAGTACCGGCTGATCGTCTGGGGCAAGATGGTCGAGGAACGCCCGCGCGACAAGGGCAAGCCGGACGCGCTCATCGACTAGGGGCTAGAGGAACAGTGGCAGGGACCGCCGACCACACCGAAGAGCACACGGACGCCTCCGACGCGGCACCCGCCCCGCGCCCCCGGCGTCCCGGACGGATCGCCCTCGCGATCAGCTTCTTCGGCGAACTCCTGATCACGGCGGGGGTGTTGCTCGCCCTCTTCGTCGTCTACTCGCTGTGGTGGACCAACGTGATAGCGGACCGCAAGGCCGACCGGGAGGCCGGCAAGGTCCGCGACCACTGGGCGCGGGCCACCGACTCGGGCCCCGGCGCGCTCGACACCAAGGACGGCATCGGCTTCCTGCACGTCCCGGCGATGCGCAACGGCGAGGTCCTGGTGGAGAAGGGCACGGACACGGACGTCCTGAACGACGGTGTGGCCGGCTACTACACGGATCCCGTCAAGGCGGTCCTGCCCATGGCCGGCAAGAAGGGCAACTTCGCGCTCGCCGCCCACCGCGACGGCCACGGCGCGAAGTTCCACAACATCGACAAGCTGCGCGAGGGCGACCCGATCGTCTTCGAGACGAAGGACGACTGGTACGTCTACAAGGTCTTCTCGATCCTGCCGGAGACCTCGAAGTTCAACGTCAAGGTCCTCTCCGCGGTCCCGAAGGAGTCCGGCAGGAAGCGGCCGGGCCACTACATCACCCTGACGACGTGCACCCCCGTCTACACCTCCCGCTACCGGTACGTGGTGTGGGGCGAACTGGTCCGGGTGCAGAAGGTCGACGGCAAGCGGACCCCGCCGAGGGAACTGGGCTGACAGACGAGGGGGGCCCCCCCCCCCCCCCCCCCCCCCGGCCCCCGCGCCCCCCCCCCCCCCCCCCCCCCCCCCCCCCCCCCCCCCCCCCCCCCC
>NZ_JAJSZC010000304.1:0-7526 GCF_036815105.1 Streptomyces sp. IBSBF 3136 | reverse complement strand
GGCCGGGTGGGTGCGGTCGGTATCGCTCCTGAGGCGCGGGAGACCGCGCGGCCCCCCGGACCGCGCCTCCCGCCGGGGCTCAGCGGCGTTCGAGGGGCGGCGGAGGGCCCGGCAGCGGCAGGGCGCGGCGCTCGGCGCCGACGGTCGTCCGCTGGGCCGGGGTGTCGCGGGTGGCGCGGTTCGTGGTTGTCGGGCGCGGCGGACGTGCGCCGGGCGGGGGACCGCCGGGTGGGTGCGGTCGGGTGTGGTCCCTGGGGTGCGGGATCCGCGCGGCCCCCCGGACCGCGCCTCCCGCCGGGGCTCAGCGGCGTTCGACGGACGGCGCCGAACCCGGCAGCGGCCGGCCGGCGGACTCGGTCATCCGCCAGACCGCGAAGCCGCCCACGACCGCGGCGGCCATCATGTAGTACGCGGGCATCATCATGTTGCCGGTCGCGCCGATCAGCGCGGTGACCACCAGCGGGGTGGTGCCGCCGAACAGGGACACCGACACGTTGAAGCCGATCGACAGGGAGCCGTAGCGGACCCGGGTCGGGAAGAGCGCGGGCAGCGCCGCGGGCATGGCGGCGGTGAAGCAGACCAGCAGCAGGCCCAGGGCGCCCATGCCGAGCCCCACGGCCAGCAGGCTGCCCTGGCGGATCAGCAGCAGGGCCGGGACGGACAGCAGCAGGAAGCCCGCACAGCCGACGGCGATCACCGGGCGGCGGCCGACGCGGTCGGTCAGGGCGCCCGCGAACGGCTGGACGATCATCATCAGCGCCATCACGGCGAGCACGACCAGCAGCCCGTGGGTCTCGTCGTACTTCAGCTCACTGGTGAGGTAGCTGGGCATGTACGACAGCAGCATGTAGTCGGTGACGTTGAAGACCAGCACCAGGCCCATGCACAGCAGCAGCGCCTTCCACTGGCCCGCGACCATCTCGCGCAGCGGCACCTTCGGCCGGGCGGCCTCCGCCTTCTCGACCTCGGCGGCGAAGGCCGGGGTCTCCTCGAGGCGCATCCGCAGGTAGAGGCCGATGATGCCCATCGGGCCCGCGATCAGGAACGGGATCCGCCAGCCCCAGGAGAGCAGGTCGTGCGTGGACAGCAGGGCGGTCATCAGGGTGACCAGGCCCGCGCCGCCGATGTAGCCGGCCAGCGTGCCGAACTCCAGCCAGCTGCCGAAGAAGCCGCGCCTGCGGTCCGGCGCGTACTCGGCGATGAACGTCGAGGCGCCCGCGTACTCGCCGCCGGTGGAGAAGCCCTGCACCAGGCGGGCGGCCAGCAGGAGCAGCGGCGCTCCGACGCCGATCGTCGCGTACGACGGGATCAGGCCGATCGCGAAGGTGCCGGCCGCCATCATGATCATGGTGACGGCGAGGACCTTCTGGCGTCCCACGCGGTCGCCCAGCGGGCCGAAGACCATGCCGCCGAGCGGGCGGACCAGGAAGGCCGCGGCGAAGGCGCCGAAGGTGGAGAGCAGCTGCGCGGTCGGGTTGCCGGAGGGGAAGAAGACCTTGCCCAGGGTGACCGCGATGTAGCTGTAGACACCGAAGTCGAACCACTCCATCGCGTTGCCGAGCGCGGCCGCCTTCACGGCGCGCTTGACGAGGGCGGGGTCGGTGACGGTGACGTCGGACGCCATGCGGGCCCTGGGGATCTCCAGGGAGGGGGTGACGGCTGTGACGGTCGCCAAAACGGGCTCGCCTACCTTTCGACGGGGACGGGGCGCGACCCGGACGGCGGCGGTGGCGTGCGACGGGCCGAAAAACGACGATAGGGCGCCTTGGGGCCCTTACGTCCCGTACGCGAGTAGATGCATAGTGCAGCTAAAGGGTGCGTACGCAGGTACGTCTGCCCGCTCCCGACCAGGAATGACGCCCCTGCGTTGTGATCCTTGTCGCGTCACCAAGCGGACATTTCGGACGCCTGGGGGGTGATCCGGCCCCCGGCCGGGCGCCGGGGGCCGGCCGGTTCCTACATCCGCTGGATGATCGTCCCGGTCGCGAGCCCGCCGCCCGCGCACATCGTGATCAGCGCGAACTCCTTGTCGGCGCGTTCCAGCTCATGAAGGGCGGTGGTGATGAGGCGGGCGCCGGTCGCGCCGACCGGATGGCCGAGCGCGATCGCGCCGCCGTTGACGTTGACCTTCTCCAGGTCCTGCTCGAACACCCGGGCCCAGCTCAGCACCACGGAGGCGAACGCCTCGTTGATCTCGACCAGGTCGATGTCCCGCAGGGTCATGCCGGCCTTGCCCAGTACGGCGTGGGTGGCGTCGATGGGGCCGTCGAGATGGAAGTGCGGATCGGCGCCGACCAGCGCCTGGGCGACGATCCGGGCGCGCGGCCTGAGCTTCAGGGCGCGCGCCATGCGCTTGGACGCCCACATGACGGCCGCGGCGCCGTCCGAGATCTGCGAGGAGTTCCCAGCGGTGTGGACGGCGGTCGGCATCACCGGCTTCAGCCCCGCCAGCGCCTCCGGCGATGTGTCGCGCAGCCCCTCGTCCCGGTCCACCAGCCGCCACATGCCCTGCCCGGCGTGCTGCTCCTCCTCCGTGGTGGGCACCTGCACGGCGAAGGTCTCCCGCTTGAAGCGCTCCTCCGCCCAGGCCCGCGCCGCCCGCTCCTGCGAGAGCAGACCGAGCGCGTCCACGTCCGCGCGGGTCAGGCCGCGGTGCCGGGCGATCCGCTCGGCCGCCTCGAACTGGTTGGGCAGGTCCACGTTCCACTCGTCCGGGAACGGCTTGCCCGGCCCGTGCTTGGAGCCCGAGCCCAGCGGCACCCGGGACATCGCCTCGACCCCGCAGCTGATGCCGACGTCGATCACACCGGCGGCGACCATGTTGGCCACCATGTGCGCGGCCTGCTGCGAGGAGCCGCACTGGCAGTCGACGGTCGTCGCCGCCGTCTCGTACGGCAGTCCCATGGTCAGCCAGGCCGTGCGCGCCGGGTTCATGGACTGCTCGCCGGCGTGGGTCACCGTGCCGCCGACGATCTGCTCGACCGCGTCGGCGGGGATGCCGGTGCGGCCGAGGAGTTCACGGTAGGTCTCGCCCAGCAGGTAGGCGGGGTGCAGATTGGCGAGCGCGCCGCCGCGCTTGCCGATCGGGGTGCGTACGGCTTCGACGATCACGGGTTCCGCGGCCATGGGGGTGCGTCCTCTCCTCGGTCGCCCGCGCGGCGCGGGAGCGTCCCGGCCCGCCCGCCACGCAGAACTAGAACGCGTACTAGTTCTGGTCGCAGTCTGCTGACATGGTGTCCGTCGCCGCAAGGGTCGTGCAGCCCCCGAAGTCGGGAGCCGCGCGAACGACCCGCGAAATTGAGGCCGACGCACGTCTTGCGACTTGTAGAACCCGTTACTACCTTCACGGCAGCCGTATACCTGATGGGCCGTCAGAACGGACGACGGGAGCCGCCGATGCACTGCCCCGCGCTGCCCGACGGGTTCGACTTCACCGACCCCGACCTGCTGCACCAACGCGTGCCCCTCCCGGAGTTCGCCGAGCTGCGTCGCGCCGAACCGGTCCGCTGGATCCCGCAGCCCCAGGGCCTGGCGGGTTTCGCGGACGGGGGCTACTGGGCCGTGACCCGGCACGCGGACGTCAAGTACGTCTCCACCCACCCGGAGATCTTCTCCTCGACCCTCAACACCGCGATCATCCGCTTCAACGAGCACATCCGGCGGGACGCGATCGACGCCCAGCGGCTGATCCTGCTGAACATGGACCCGCCCGAACACACCCGGGTCCGCCAGATCGTGCAGCGCGGCTTCACGCCACGTTCCATCCGGGCCCTGGAGGACCGCCTGCGCTCACGCGCCGAGGCGATCGTCGCGGCCGCCCGCGCCCGCTCGGGACCCTTCGACTTCGTCACCGAGGTCGCCTGCGAACTGCCCCTCCAGGCCATCGCCGAACTGATCGGCGTCCCCCAGGAGGACCGGTCGAAGATCTTCGACTGGTCCAACAGGATGATCGCCTACGACGACCCCGAGTACGCCATCACCGAGGAGGTCGGCGCGCAGTCGGCCGCCGAGATCATCGCCTACGCCATGAACATGGCCGCCGAACGCAAGCGGTGCCCCGCCCACGACATCGTCACGACCCTGGTGGCCGCGGAGGACGAAGGCAACCTGAACTCCGACGAGTTCGGCTTCTTCGTGCTGATGCTGGCGGTGGCCGGCAACGAGACCACCCGCAACGCCATCACCCACGGCATGCACGCCTTCCTCACCCACCCCGGCCAGTGGGACCTCTTCAAGCGCGAGCGACCGGCGACCACCGCCGAGGAGATAGTCCGCTGGGCGACCCCGGTCAACGCCTTCCAGCGCACCGCCACCCAGGACACCGAACTCGGCGGGGCCCGGATCGGGAAGGGCGACCGGGTCGGCCTGTTCTACGCCTCCGCCAACCACGACCCCGAGGTCTTCGCCTCGCCCGGCGCCTTCGACATCACCCGCGACCCCAACCCGCACCTCGGCTTCGGCGGTGGCGGCCCCCACTACTGCCTCGGCAAGTCCCTCGCGGTCCTGGAGATCGACCTGATCTTCAACGCCCTCGCGGACGCCATGCCGTCCCTGCGCCTGGTCGGCGACCCGCGCCGGCTGCGCTCGGCCTGGATCAACGGGGTAAAGGAACTCCGGGTCACCACGGGCTGAGCCCCCCCGGATCGGGGCCGACGGCTCCCGGCGCCGCCGGCCCACCACGAGGGAGGCAGGAACAACCCGTCCCTATGCCCTGTTCCTGCCTCCCCCGAGCCCCCCGGCTCCCGAGCCCGTCGCCGTTCACTCGCGGCCCGAGGCCACCACGGCCAGCACCCCCGCGGCCGCCGCCGCGATCAGCAGCGGGACGCCGAGACCGTGGTGGAGGACCAGCCAGGCGCCGAGCGCGGCGCCCACGACCATCGCGACCACCGACGCCGTGCGGCGCGGGGAACGCCGGCCGGTGCCGTCACCGAGGCGGGAGTCGGCGGCCAGGCCCGTCAGAGTCATCGTCAGCACCGTGGTCGTCAGGTCCGGGACGCCCAGCCTGCGCACCGTGGCGTTGCGCAGGCCCATCGCGAAGGCGGTGAGCGCGATCAGGGCGTAACGGGTGCCCGTGGTGCCCGGTCGGCCGAAGCCCACCGCCGCCGCCACGCCGACCAGCAGCGCCTCCGCCGCCAGGATCAGCCGCGCCCACCTGCGGCGCGACCCCCGCCCGTACCGCGCCGCCGCCCGGCCGCCCGCCACCGCGCCGAGCAGGAAGCAGACCAGTGAGGTGGCGGTGCCCGGGACCGAGAATCCGGGCGCCCCGGCGGCGGCGAACCCCAGGACCACCACGTTGCCGGTCATGTTGGCGGTGAAGACCCGGCCGAGGCCCAGGTAGCTCACCGCGTCGATCAGGCCGCTGACCACCGTCAGCACCAGCAGCACGGCCGTCAGCCGCACCCCGCGCCCCTCCGCACCGGCCGTCGGTGTCGTCATCGTTCCTCCGGTCTGCCGGACGCGCGGGACGGTGAGGAGATCACCGCCGCGCACGCGGGGGACGTTCGGATGCCCCGGCGAAGCCTGCGTCCGCGGCGATCCGGACCTGGCAGAGGACACGCCCGCCTCGGGGGAAAAGCAGCCCGGTCGGCGGATGCGCGGGGCGGTCGCGGTGGCTGCTGCGGTGGTGGTGACGGCTGCGTGTGGCGGTGGTGGTGACGGCTGCGGTGGCGGTGGCGGTGGCGGTGGCGGTGGTGATCACACTCGCCGGGGCCGCCACGGCTCGCGGCCCGGCTCCGGCCGCCGTGCCGCTCGCAGCCGTCCGGACATGCGCGCGCACCCTCGCCGGGTGCGGGGCGAGGGTGCGGGTGCTGAGTGCGGGGCCCGTCGACCGTGGGTCGTACCGGGCGGCCCCGGCCGGCGTCGCGCGCTGCGTCCACAGCGGGGCGGCCTGGGGCTGGGTCGTGCAAGGGGGGTGGGCCGTCCGCGGCCCGAGGGGTGCTGCTGCCGGCCGGCTCAGTACCAGCCGTTGGCCTGCCAGAAGGACCAGGCCTTGGCCGGGCTGCCGTAGCGGGAGTTCATGTAGTCCAGGCCCCACTTGATCTGGGTGGCCGGGTTGGTCTTCCAGTCGGAACCGGCCGAGGACATCTTCGAGCCCGGCAGGGCCTGGACCAGGCCGTAGGCGCCGGAGGAGCTGTTGGTGGCGGAGGGGTTCCAGCCGCTCTCGTGCGCCACGATCTTGCTGAACGCGTTGAACTGCGCGGCGTCCGGGATCATCTTGTGCGCGATCGTCTGAGCGGAGGAGGCCGTGGAGGGCGCGGCCTGGGCGGGCGCCGCGGTCAGCGCCATGCCGGCGGTGGCGGCGGCCAGGGCGGCGGCGGTGAGGGCCTTCTTCGGGGAAGCGATGCGGCGGACGAAGGAGACGGACACGGAGAACCTCTTGCGTCGGGGACGGGGGATCGCCCGCATCCGGACCACCTGACGTGGCGGCCGCATACGTCGGCGCCCTGACCCGTTCGGGCTCGTGGCGCCTGGCGACGTCGTCCAGACAAACAGGCCCGAGCCGCGCCCGCAATGACCCCTTTTACTAGTTGTGGCCGGATCTGCGGCAAAGGTCGTCCGTGTGGCGTGGCTCTCAAAGCGCAGGTCGGAAGGGGTGCGCGGGAGGCCTTATCGGACATTTCCCCCTACGGCCCCAGGTCGTAGGTGACCTGCGTCATGTGGGGCGCTTCACCGGCCGCCTCACGGTCCGCGAGCGAACCCTCACGGTCCGGGTGCGTCGAATGTGACCGCGGTCTCGAAAGCGGCCCGCCGGGTGGCCCGGCGCAGGGCGCGCAGCAGCGCCGGCCCGACGAGCAGGGTCAGCAGGACCGTGCAGACCGCACGGCCCAGGTCCCAGCCCATGGAGGTGGCCAGGCAGTACGCGGCGAACCGGGCCAGGTTGGCCGGGACCGCCGCGTGCGGGTCGAAGGCGATGTTCGAGGTGAGGGCCCCCATGAACGGCCAGCCGGCCAGGTTCATGACCGTGCCGTAGGCGAAGGCCGCGACGAAGCCGTAGCCGGCCAGCAGCAGCAGTTCCCCGCGGCCGCGCAGCCGGGACCGGCCGGGCAGCAGCCCGGCGCCCATGGTGAACCAGCCCATGGCCAGCATCTGGAACGGCATCCACGGCCCGACCCCACCGGTGAGCAGCGCGGACGCGAACATCGTGACCGAGCCGAGCACGAACCCGAAGCCGGGACCGAGCACCCGTCCGCTGAGCACCATGAGGAAGAACATGGGCTCGATCCCGGCGGTGCCCGCGCCGACCGGCCGCAGCGCCGCTCCGGTCGCGGCCAGCACACCCAGCATCGCCACGGCCTTCGGACCGAGACCGGACTCGGAGATCGTCGCCGCCACGACCGCGACCAGCAGCACCAGCAGCCCCGCGAACAGCCAGGGCGCGTCCTCGGCGTGCGCGCTGAGCCGCGAACTGGGCGGAGCGAGGAAGGGCCAGCAGAAGGCCACCACACCGACCGCGCTGACCAGCCCGAGAGCGGCCAGGGAGCGGGGGCCGAGGGGTACGGCGCGTACGGCGCGCGGGGCGCGGGTGG